>NZ_JHBX01000107.1:0-153536 GCF_001273855.1 Leucobacter japonicus
CGCCGGAGGCGTCACATCAACGGTTACTGACCATGTCGCGGTGGGGTCAGAAACACCATCGCCATCGCATGCAGCCGCCAGGCTACCCAGGGCCTGGGCGTTCGTCGGCGCTCCCCCGCTACCCCACGGCCCGCTTCACCAGGTCTAACAGGCGCGTGGCGTCCGCGTCAGAGAGCTCCAGAATGCCGTATGCGCTCGGCCACATGCCACCATCGCGAATGAGCGTCGCATCTTCGAAGCCGAACGTCGACGTGGCCGTCTGGTACTTCGATGCGGCCATGAAGAAGCACAGCACCTTGCCGTCCAGGTAGTACGCCGGCTGACCGTAGCGCAGTTTCGGCTGCAGTCGAGGCACCTCCTCGAGAATCGCTTCGTGCAGGCGGAGCGCGATGTTCTGCTCGTCGGGCGTCATCGCCTCGATGATCTTGCGCACCTCGGCGTCGCCGTTCTCTCGCTTCTTGAGTTCTGCGGCGCGCGTTCTGATCGCTTTCCGCTCCTCGGCGGAAAGCGTCTCGGTTGTGTTCGGCATTCGGTCCCCCTTCGGTCAACGTTCGTGATGCCAGGCTAAACGGCCGCCCGGCGGGCAACTTCTCGAATCCTGACCGATGCACCTCCTCGTTCACCGCATGGCCGCCCAGCCCGCGTCTGAGGCAGAATCGAGTTATGACCGGTCACCGCCTCGCCCGCCTCAGCCTGCGTATCGACGCGATCTACTGCATCGCTTTGGGAGTACTCGTAGCTGCCACGGCGCCATTCACCGCCGGCAGCATCGCGGTCCCCCTCCCGGTGCTGGTTGTCATCGGCGCACTCACCGCCGCGTGGGGCGGATACGTCTGGTGGTCGCACGTGCATCGCCCAATTCGACAGGCCACCCGATTCGTCATGGTCGCCAACATCGCGGCGAGCCTGGCCCTCGCGGCGACGGGCCTCTTCGCGGGCGAGTGGGTGCTCGCCCTCGCCGCATCAGTGCTCGCCATCGACGTCGCCGCATTCGCGGTGAGCCAAGGAATCGCCCTGCGCCTTCCCGCGCGCGGGTAACCTGCTGTGCATGGGGAAAACGGTAGCTTTCGATGACGTCCTGACCGCATTGCCGGCACTTGCGGCGACGATTTGGCATGACGAGGTGTCGTCGCAGGAGGATCTGCGCGACCTGCTCGAGTCTTCGGGGCTTCCTCGCAAGATCGAGTACAACGATGGTCTCGACGACGACGATGCGGTAAGCCCACGCGTGAGCACCCGGTTCCAGGTGACCGGTCGTGATGACGATGCGGCGAGTGAACGACGTTTGCGTGCCGCAATCTCGCGATCGGCCGGCAAAGCCGTCGGCACCGATAAGCACTGGGATCTCGGCTCGTTCGAGTTCAGGATCAGATGCCGCGGCGATGAGTTCACTCTCGACTTCCAGCGCAAGTTCTCACTCGCGGCCGTGCGGGCGGCGGCTGCTGACTGGCTTGCCGGCGATCCGGGCGTCGCGTGGCTGCTCGCTCACGAACTCATCGATTCTGGCACCGAGCCTGAGAGCAACGAGTTCTGGCCCAAACCAGCCCGCTACTCGCAAAGCACCTTGGCACGATTTCTCCCCGACGGCACGGTGCGGGCGCACCTGTATCTCGATGCGAGTTCGGTACCGACGGGCGCAAAGCCGAAGTCAGACGACGCTGCCTACGAACTGACGCTCGCGTACCTCGAGGAATCGCTCGGAGCACGCACCGACCCCGGCCCCCACACCAGGCCGAGCTGGACGCGCGGCACCCGCACCTTTGAGTTTTATCGCATGCGCTCGCGGAGTCGCTCCGCGCAATTCACCGAAGCCGCGCGATCGGCAGCCGGGTGACCCGCCGATCCGATGACCCTCGCCCGCTGCAATCGGGGTTGCACTCGCGACTCGATGGCGTTGAGTATCAGGTGACCAGCACATTCGGCTGGTCGCTGTGGTCTCTCACGCCGGCCCCCGGCTTCACCCGACGACCCGGCAAGACTGGCTATTACCACCCCATCGAGCGCAATGGGCAGTTCACCTGTTTTCACGTCAGCACGCGTGGCTCCTACCGTGGCGTGCCCGTGGATGTCTCGGGCGGTGGCCCCGGCGGATACGTGCTTTCGACGAGCGACAATCGTGCCGGCGGCGCGGGTTTCTCCCAGCGCGGGCGCGCAGAGTGGCTCAAGAAGGTCGCGCTCGATGATCGCGAGCTGAGGTACAGCACGATTCGCACACCTGTGCCGCCACCGTGGGAGCGCGGGTAGACGCGCACCGAGGCGAAGCGCAAGAAAGGTGGTGGATCACGCAAAACGAGCCACTCAGAACTGCTCGGGTGGCTCGCCGCTCATGGTGGGACCAGGGCGTACTTCCGGCAGTTGAAACGCTGCGGCTGTGTCCGCACCGTCAGAGGGTAACTTGACCATAATTCACGCTATGCAATTTGTTCATACTTAATTTTCAAATCCAAAGAATGGCGAGTTTGAGAGACGCTCGAACCCGCCCGACGCAGGCCGCATCACACCTCCAACGACAGCGACCGCGCCCACCGCACCCGAGGGCACAGCGGACGCGGTCGTGCCGGTTGATTGGCAGGTTATGCGCGGCGTCGCGCTCGTGCAATAAGCACGCCGGCACCGAGCGTCAGCATCGCAGCACCTGCGAGCCACGCGATCGCCGAGTTCGACGAGCCGGTCTGTGCGAGGCGCCCCTGAGCCAGAGCCACCTGGGCGCTTGCAGCGGACGCCGCAGTGCCCGCATCGCTCGCCGCACCCGCACCTGCGCCACTCGACTGTGCGACGGCATCGGCACTTGCGGTCGCGCCCCCGTTTGCGGCAGCGCCAGCATCAGCGTCGGCGTCACTCTCCGCACCTGCGGCAACCGCAGCGTCGACGGTGACCGTCAGCGTCGCGTTGCCGGTAACCCCATCGGCGTTGGTCACTCGGTAGTCGATCGAGACCACTCCGGCGAACTCGGCATTGGGAACGAAGACGACCATGCCACTCACCACGGAGAACTGGCCTTCGGCGGTAGAGACTGCGGTCTGGGCGTTACCCTGCGCGTCGACCAGTGCGAGGCTCGCCGGGTCGAGGGCGGGCTCATCACCCACGCCGTCGTTCGACAGCACGTCGACGGTGACCGGCGTATTGGCAGCGGTGCTCACCGCATCATCGACGAGAGTGGTGGGTCGTGCCGCAACAACGTTCTGAGAGAACGTGCCGCTGAATACATGCGTCGAGCCACCCGAATAGTTGATACTCCAGCTGCCCCACGCAGACCCTGGAGCCGACGGGACCCAGCTGAGTCCGGTTGGATCGGCTACGACGTCGCCCGAAATTGCGACCGGCACGGGTTGTCCGTCAAGGCCGATGATCGGCGTATTCGACCCGACCCCAACGACACCATCCGACAGGGAGATGTTCTGTCCATCTGCCAAAATCATGTGCCGAGGATCGCTGGTGTCGGCGGCCACCGCGTTTGCGAGCGGTGAAATATCGCGAATTGAGTTCCCGCCGAGCAGCACTCCGCTCAAATTCGTGAGCTGCGCAAGCGGTGTGAGATCGGTCACACCTGCCTGCATCATGATCAGCGACGAGAGCTGGGTCAGGCCAGACAGCGGGGTCAGGTCGGCACCGTTGATGTTCGTCACCGAAAGCCAGGTGAGGTTGGTGAGCCCGGCAACCGCAGAGAGATCGACGTTCGGATTGTGCTGAAAATCGAGGTGCGTCAGGCCAGTGAGGTCGGAGATTGCGCTGATGTCGCTGAGCTGGTTGAAGCCCATCGTGAGCTCTGTCAGGTTCGTCAAGTTCGAGAGCGACGATACGTCGCTCACAGAGTTGTTCGAGAAATCGAGCCGCTCCAGTCCCGTCAGACTCGACACCGGCGAGATGTCACTGATGTCGTTGACACTGAGCAGCAGCTCGCGCGTGCCGGTGAGCGCTTCGGCACCGGTGATATCTGTGATGTCGGAGAAGTTGCAGTTCAGGTACGGCAGATTCGCGGCCTGCACGTCAGTGATCGCCGAACCTGCTGGCTGACCGAGCGCACTGTTGATGCAGTCGGCGAAATTCGCATCTGGGAAGTCCAGGTCAACGGCATTCGCGGGTACCGCGCCCACTCCGATCGCCACGGCGCTCACGCCCGCAACCACCAGTCCTCCCATTGCTCGACGCCAGATTCCTGCGCCCAGTCGACGTGATTTCATTGTATTCCTCCACACATTCATTATTTAATATCCCATATACTACACCTAAATTACTTGACATACGAGAGGTGTCCCATGAACAATTACGAAGCCATTGCCGCATCACTCATCTCGCGCGACGCATTTCTCGCACGATGCAACGAGCCCGGGGTCTTCGGGGCAAAGAAGCAGGCGGCGCGCGCCGAGCAGATGTGGCTCAGCGCAGAGCAGCGCGCCGTGCTGGCACACCAGGCAGTGCGCGCTCCCGGCGGCACGGGCACGGGGCTTCTCGTGCACCTCATCTGGGACGAGAACGCAGGTACCGCCGATGTCACCGCCGCCATCGCAGCCGTCGCCGACGACCTGCCCGCCGCCCTGACGCGCGCGGACGAGAAGGCCACCTACCGGCGTCGCGACAAGAAGCAGGGCGTGTTCTTCATGTGGCAGGACGTACGTTCGCAAGAACTGAGCCAGTGGTTCTTCACCCGCTTCGGCGTCCACGCGTTCGCGTCGCAACTGTTCAGTGCTGACGATCTCAACGAAGATCTCGCGATCGTCGCGATCATCGACGGGGTCGACCACATCTGGCTCGCGACCAGCAAATAGGCACCCTCGCGCGTGGACCACAAAGGTTCATTGACGGTGTTTTAGCCAACTGAAATTTCAAAACATCAACCAATCGGTCGATTCGATGGCCACACGCTGAACCATACCTTCGAGAGTGAGGAAGCGGCACCCCGCCCGCTTCCTCCTCACGTCACCATCGCCGCACTGGGTGCGGCACGACCGAAGGATCTCACGTGAACAAGATCACCCGTATCGGCGCCACCGGCGTCCTCGCAGCTGCGCTCGCCGGCGGCATCGCTCTCCCCGCGAACGCCGTCGCACCCGCGCCGAGCACCACGACCGCCGGTATCTCGGCGGTGGATTCGACCACCGGCGCCCCGACCATCCAGGTCGATGCCGTGCAGCCCGACACCCAGCGAGTGCAGCTCTCGGGCACGGCCGCGGCCCGCACGACGGTCTACGTCGAACGCGCGGCAGCCGGTCGCTACGTGCGCGTTGCGACCGTGCAGTCGAACGCGCAGGGCGCCTGGACCGCGACCGCGACGGGCACCTACGGCGACAACACGTTCCGGGCACGCACCGTCGGCGCTCCGACGAACGACGCACGCTCGTACACGGGCGTCACGATCGACCGCGCGCAGAGCACGGTGCAGTTCACGGCTCAGGCCACGTCGGTCGATCGCGCGGCAAAGCGTGCCGTCATCTCGGGCACCGCGACGCCGGGCACGCAGGTCAACCTCATCTACGGTCTGAGCGGTGTCACGGCGACCGCAGATATCTCGGGCGCCTGGACGGCGACCATCTCGGCGACGAACTGGCGCGACGACTGGGCGGGAGCTGCCGTGGGTTCGAAGTCGGTCGAGGTGAGCTCGTACGCAATGGGCCAGTACCTCACGGTCGCCTTCTAGGCACCACCCGAGTTACAGGCCTGCGGCCTCGTACAGGGCTTCGACCGCGTCGACGACCTCTTCCGAGTCGCGATCTGCATCAGATCTCAGGGCCTGTACACGCTCGGTGAATGCCGGCCCGAGCGCGTCGAGACGTGCACGCCACGCCTCGGCGCGCTCCTGCCAGTAGGCCACGCATTTGTAGTTCGCAGCGGGCAACTGCTGCTCGTGCCGCAGGTACTTGCGCACGGCACGGTTCAGGCGGCCTTCGGTCGACACCCAGACGTACGTCGATGCGTCGGGATTCAGCTCGCGCAGCGCGTCGAGCACGCGACTGTCGGCGTGCCCGTTGCCCGAGCCGTCGAGCCAGCGGTACTCGACACCCTCGGCGTCGGCGGCGGCCGCAACGAGACGCCGCTCAGCGTCTCCCACCTCGAGCAGCAGCACGGTCTCGACGTTGTCGGGGGCCTCCTCGGCGAGGCGCAATGCCGCCGGCAGGCCGGGCTCGTCGGCGACAAGGATCTGTCGCTTGAGTGCCTCCGGGCGCTCGTACAGCCCGCACGGCGGGTTGATGCCGACCGCCTGCCCGGGCCGGGCCTGCAGCGCCCACGCGGCGGCGATCCCGCCCTCGTGCACGACGAAGTCGACGTCGACCTGCCCCGCCCGATGCGCGCGGATCGTGTAGACGCGCATCTCCGAGGGCTCGATTCCCTCGGCGTAGTCCCAGCCGCGCAGCGACGTGATGAACGGCAGCCGCACCTCGTCGTCGGGGGTGTCGGGGAAGAACATGCGCACATACTCGTCACCGGTGCCAGTGGTCGGGTAATCGACGAGGTCGTCGCCGCCGAACACCACGCGCACCATTCCCGGCCCGAGACGCCGCACCTCGACCACCTCGGCGCGGTGAATGCGGGGCACGTACGATGCAGGGAATGGTGACGCGGTGTCGGTCATGGGGTCCTCTCAGTGCGGGGCCAGGGCGCTGCGGCGCTCCGCCGCGCAACCCAGATCAGAAGTTGTCGAATGCCTCGACGCTATCGGCAATATCGTTCACGAAGCTCGTGTAGGTAAGCGCGAAGCCGAAGCGCTGCGCGAGGTTGCCGTCGATCCAGTGGCCGGCCTCCACGGCGGGCACGCGGGCGAGCAGCGGATCAAGCTCCATGTCTTCCTCCGCCTTCAGCACGAGCACGATGTCGGCTCCACCGAGCGCGCTGACGGCGTTCTCGAAGCTCAGCATGTGCCCGTCGCCGTTCTGGTTCGCGGGCGCGGCGGTGATCTCGGCGTTCTCGTACTCCGTGAGTCCGAGGTCGGCGAGCACCACCTGGTAGATCGAGTCGCCGGTGACGACGGTGAAGTTGTCGGTCGGGGTGTGGATCGCGACGAAGCTCTTGCCCGCGACGCGATCGCCGATCCGCTCTTTCGCATCCGCCACTGCGTCTTCGTAGCCCGCGATCGCCTCGTCGGCCTCGTCGGTGCGGCCGAGCAGCGTGAGCTGATCCGTCATCGACACGAACGGGTCGTCGGCCGACGCACCCGCGACATCGAGGCCGTCGTTCACCGCAAGCACGGGGGCGATCTCGTCGAGCTTGAAGTCTTCGCCCTCGTAGTAGTTCGCCCAGCCCGAGCCCACGACGATGAGGTCGGGGTTGTACGAGGCGATCTCTTCGCGGTTCAGGTCGAACGCCGTGTTCTTGAGGTGTGCTGCATCGTCGCCGACGAGCGGCGACAGGGGGCTGTCGTCATCGAACGCGGTCGCCACGATCGGGTAGTCGGCGAGCAGCGACATCTCGAGCCCGCTGCGGCTGTCGAGCACGACCACGCGCTCGGGCTCTGCCGGGATCGTGGCCTCGTACCCCTCGTACGAGAAATCGATGGTCTCGGCGGATCCGCCCGACCCCGCGGCTTCCGCAGACGGTTCCGCGGAGCAGCCCGCGAGCAGCCCGACCGAGAGCAATCCGGCGAGCGAGGCGGTGATCGCACGGCGCACGGCGGGGCGCGCGGTGGTGCGGGTCGCGGAGGGTGAAGCGAGAGTCATGTCAGTCCTTGGTCGTTCGGAGACGGGGGTACCGGCGCGGAGCGCCACGATCCACGCTAGGGAGCCGCGGCGACGCTGGGCGGACGAGACGCGTCGCGTTCCGGACGCGCGGACGGGGTGCCGCTGCGATCGCGGCCGAGCGGCACGACCATCGGGGTGCCCGTCACCGGGTCGGGTACGACGCGGCACTCGAGCCCGAACACCTCGTGCACGAGGTCGGCCGTCACGATGTCGGCGGGGGCGCCCTCGGCGACGATCTCACCGTCTTTCATCGCGATGAGGTGCGTGGCGTAGCGGGCCGCGTGGTTGAGGTCGTGGAGCACCGCGACGAGCGTGTTGCCCGCGAGGTGCAGGTCGGTGAAGAGTTCGAGCAACTCGATCTGGTGGGAGATGTCGAGAAAGGTGGTCGGCTCGTCGAGCAGCAGCAGCGGAGTCTGCTGCGCCAGCACCATCGAGACCCAGACGCGCTGACGCTGCCCACCCGACAGCTCGTCGACCAGTCGGGGCGAGAGCTCGGTGACCCCGGTCGCCGCCATGGCTTCGACCACGGCGCGCTCATCGTCGTCGGTCCACTGACGAATGAGCCCCTGGTGTGGGTAGCGCCCGCGCGCGACGAGGTCGGCGACCGTGATGCCGTCAGGTGCGAGCGAGGTCTGCGGCAGCAGCCCCAGGCGCTTCGCGACTTCCTTCGCCTTGTAGGTCGAGATCGCTTTGCCGTCGAGCAGCACCTCGCCCTGCTGCGGTTTCAGTAGCCGTGAGAGTGCGCGCAGCAGCGTCGACTTGCCGCAGGCGTTCGGCCCGACGATCACCGTGAACGAGTGGTTCGGGATCGCGACCGTCAGGTCATCAGAGATGACCCGTCGGTCGTAGCCGATGCGCGCCGACTCGACGCGCAGGTGGGCAGGTGCAGAGTCTGGGGACGTCACAGTCGCCTCCGTGCTTCGTGGATGAGGAGCCAGATGAGATAGACGCCGCCGATCACGACCGTGACGATGCCGACCGGCAGCATCGCGGGGAGCGCGTGGAGCGCGACGAAGTCTGAGGCGGCGAGCAGCGCGGCGCCCATGAGTGCGGATGCCCCGATTGAGACGCCGGCGACGCGGGTCACCCGACGCGCGATCTGTGGCGCGGCGAGCGCCACGAAGGCGATCGGCCCGGCCGCCGCCGTGACCACGGCGATCAGAGCGACCGACACGAGCATCAGCGCGAGGCGCGCCGCCTCGACGTGGACCCCCAGCGCCTGCGCGGCGTCGTCGCCGAGCTCGAGCTGCCGCAGTGGACGCGAGAGCACGAGCGCCAGGGCGAGCAGCACGATCACGAGCGCGCTGCCGACGCCCGCCTGCGCCCACGTGATGCCATTGAGCGACCCGGCACCCCACACGGCCGCAATGAGCGCCTGGTCGAGGTCTGCGGTGAGCATCAGCCACGTGTTCACCGAGCCGAGCATCGCCGACACCGCGATGCCCACGATGATGAGCCGGAAGCCTTGCACGCCGCGGCTGAATGCGAGCACGTACACGAGCAGCGCCGTGGCGAGCCCACCGGCGAACGCCCCCGCCGCGACTTCGAGGTACGTGCCGCCGAGCACGATGATGACGATGAGCGCTCCCGTGTACGCGCCCGCCGAGAAGCCCACGATGTCGGGGCTCGCGAGCGGGTTGCGTGTCAGCGACTGGAAGATCGCGCCGCTCGCTCCGAGTGCCGCGCCGAACACGATCGAGGCGAGCACGCGCGGCATGCGCCACTCCACCACCACGGTGCGCGTGAAGTCGTCGACACCCGAGAACAGCGCGTGGCCCACCTGGCTCAGGCTGAGCGGGTACTCCCCGAACACCAGGCCCAGCACGCCGATCACCACGCACGCCACCAGCAGCACGACGCCGATGACGACCGAGCGCATGTCGATGCGCAGCCAGACGCCGCGGGCCTGCCACCGGTGCACGGTGCGCCCGAAGTCCACGCGATCCTGCACGTCGCTCACAGCCCACTCGCCTTTCGGCGCCGAATCAGCACGATCAAGAACGGAGCGCCGACGAACGCCGTCACGATGCCGACCGGAATCTCGGCCGGGCGCATCACGAGGCGCCCCACGATGTCGGAGACGAGCAGCAGGATCGGCGCGAGCACCACGGTGTACGCGAGAATCCAGCGCTGGTCGGGGCCGACGAACCAGCGCGCCACGTGCGGCACCATGAGCCCGACGAACCCGATCGGGCCGGCGATCGCGGTGGCGCCGCCGGCGAGCAGCGTGATCGCAATGATGCTGACGATGCGAGTGCGCAGCACATTGGCTCCGAGCGCGGCCGCCAGATCCTCACCGAGAGCGATCGCGTTCAGCGAGCGCGCCACGATCGCCGCGAGCACGAGCCCGACGGCAAGAAACGGCAGCACCGGAAGCACCACGTCGAGGCCGCGCCCCACCACGGTGCCGGCGCCCCAGTTGCGCATGGCGTCGAACGCCTTCGGGTCGAGCAGTGTGAGGCCGCTGGTGAGTCCCCCGAGCACTGCCCCGAGTGCGACGCCCGCGAGCACGAGTCGCAGCGGGTCCGCTCCCCCGCGGCCGGCCGCACCGATGGCGTACACCGCGATCGACACCGCGAGCGCCCCGGCGAACGCGAACCACAGGTAGCCCGAGATCGATGCCACGCCGAACCCGCCAATGCCCACGGCCACAGCGAACGCGGCGCCCGAGTTCACCCCGAGAATGCCCGGATCGGCCAGCGGATTGCGGGTCAGCGCCTGAATCAGCCCGCCCGACACCCCGAGCGCCGCCCCGACCACGATCGCGACGACCGTGCGCGGAATGCGCAGGTCGAGAATGACGAACTGCGCTTCATCGCCGCTCGGCGCGAAGACGGCGTCGCGCACCACGTCGAACCCCAGGTCGCGCGACCCGACCATCACGCTCAGGATCGCCACCGCGCCGAGCACGGCGAGTGCCACGCAGAGCACGAGCGCCCGCGACGCGTTGCCCGACGCGAGGCCCACGGTCGTCGCTCTCGGGCGGGTGAGGGTGTCGCTCAACGTGGATCGGGCTCCGTGCGGATCGGGGATGGACGGGGTGCTTGTCGCGTCGGCGCACTGAGGCGCGGCAACGCGGGCGCGCGTCAGCGCACGAGTTCGACGCTACGCGGCCCCGGAGGGTGCGGGGAGACAGGCGCTGTCGCGATCCGGACACCCATCGGGCACCTCACAACCGGCCCGCGATGTCGCCCGGGGTGAAACCCACGACCTTGCGGAAGGCCGCGACGAACGCGCTCGTCGTGCGATAGCCGACCTGACCGGCAACCGTCTTCACCGGAACACCGCCAGCGAGGGCGCCGAGCGCCGCCTGCATGCGCACGAGCCTGCGCCAAGCCGCGAAGCTCATTGCCACCTCGGCAGCGAAGATTCGACTCACGGTGCGCGCCGTGAGGTTGATGTCGCTCGCCCACTGTTCGAGCGATCGATCGTCGGCCGGGTCCGCGATGACGCGCGCAACCAGCGGGGCGAGCCGCGCGTCCCCCGGCAACGGCACGTCGAGCTGCACCGACTCCGTCGCCTCGAGCATGTCCATGCAGACCTGCTGAGCGCGCAGCCGCTGCACGTCGCTCATGGCCGCGTGCTTCAGATGCATCAGCAGCTGCCGCACGGCAGGATGGATGCGCACCGCAGTCGTCGTCGGCCACGTCTTCGTCCAACTGTCGAGCGCGAAGTACGTGGCGCGCACCGCCGTGCGATCACGAGTCGAGCCTTCGTGCTCCACACCCGCCGGAATCCAGACACCGACACCCGGCGTGACGGTCCACTGGCGCCCCTCGACCACCATGTGCGCGACGCCGCTGTCGGTCCAGAGCAGCTCATGCTCGACGTGGCGATGCGGCGGCCAGGCGAGGCCGTGGTCGGGCTGCAACACGGTCGTTGCGAGCAGAAAGTGCCTCGGGACCTCGCGCACCGCATCGCGGGTTGCCGCGCGATGTGCACGAGCCGGGGTTGCTGCCGGCGCCAGCGCCTGCCCCGGAGCCGTCACCGGAGCAGTCAGCGCGGAGGGCGCGTACGGGGCGGAGAGCAGAACCATGGAGACCTCAAGAAGCACGTGTGCAGGTAAGTTCAACCTAACATACGTGTGATGAGGATCTCGGGTGCCTCAGCTCGCGTTGCGACGGCGACGCAGCGCGGCGTCGAGATCGGGCAGGCCCTCGGCAGTGTCGCCGACCACGCCCATGCGGCGCAGGCGGTCACTCGCCGCGTCGCGCTGCGCCTGCACCTCACGCGCCCGAACCGCGGCGCGCTGGCGCTCTTCGTCACGGGCGCGCTCCTGCTGGCGCTGGTGCTCTTCAGCGGCGGCCGATGCCGCAGCGCGTGCCGGCGACGCCTCAGCCGCCGACTGCGCCAGCTGCTGCCTCACCTCGCGCAGCAGCATCGAATCAGTCTGGTTCACCTTCTGCGCGGGGCGCTCGGCGCGAGCGCGAGCCAGTGCGCGAGCGCGCTCGATGCGCTCAGCAGCAGCGCGCTGCGCTTCAGCGTGCGCTGCCGCGGCGACCGTCGGGTCGACCTCGGGTGCGGGCTGCGGGGCCGACTCGACCACCGCAGTCGCGATCGCCGTCGTCACCTGCTCAGCGGGAATCGTGTGCACGCGGTTGCGACCCGGTGCGAGCAGCACCAGCGCGCCACTCGAGGCGGCGAAGAGCGCGAGCGCACCGAGCAGCATGCCGGCACCGCTCCCGGCAACCGCGAACCCGGCTCCGACGAGCACCCCGACAACCCCCAGCAGTGCGCCGAGCGCCGCGGTCGCACGCACGCGGCGAGCAATCGGGCGGCGCACCTTCGCCGAGCGCTGAGCGGCGGCCTGCTTGCGGCGCATCTGCTGCGCCCTGATCTCGGCTCGCACCTGTTCCGCCTCCGCTTCCGCGAGCGCCGCGTCGCGCTCCGCGTCTTGCCGTCGCTGCGCACTGCGCAGCATCTTCTCGTGCGCGAGCGCCTCGCGCGCCGTAGCCTCGAGCCGTACTTCCTGAGGCACTTCGTTCGCCTCGGCCAGCACGCGCAGCGTGCGCTGCAACCGCAGTGCGTTCTTCTCGGCGGCCCGGAACTCGCGTCGCCGCATCCACGACGGAACGAGCACGGCTCCCCAGAGGAGCGCAGCGACCACGAAGATCACGCCCCCACCGAGTACTCCGCCAGTCATGGGGATCACTGTACGGCGTTCGCCGCAGGCGATCTCCTCGCCGCGCCGCGATTGCGGTCGAAATCGGGTTCCGATCAGGGAGTGGGGTGCAGAGCGCCCGAGCACTGACGCGCGAACGTCAGGCGGCGCCCAACCGAGCCACGTACCCCGCTCCGGCTGCTTCTCGCAGCGCGACAAAACTCTCGTGATCCCGCCAAGCGCCGTCGATGTGAATGTACGCGGGGCGACGGCCCTCGTGCCGCAGGCCGAGCTTCTCGACCACGCGCAGCGATGGGCCGTTCTCCGGCCGAATGCAGATCTCGACGCGGTGCAGTTGCAACTCGGTGAAGAGGTGATCGATCACGAGTGCGACCGCCGTCGTCGCGATACCGCGACCGGCCACGTGCTGCGACACCCAGTACCCGATCTGCGACGACTGCAGCGCCCCACCGCTGATCTCCGAGACGCTCAGCTGCCCGACGACCTCGCCATCATAGGTGATGACGAACGGCATGCCGCTGCCGCTGCGCAACTGCTTGCGCAGCACGCGCACGGTCGGGCGCATCGACACCGAACCCGGAACGACGCTGCGCCCCGAGGGGTGCGTGGCCTCCCAGCGCTGCAGCCACTCGCGATTGTCGGTGAGCAGGCGACGCAGCGGTTCGGCATCACCCCACCGGATGATGCGTACACCGACCTTGCCTGCGAACAGGAATCCCGGATCTTCGATCACCCGCCCGAGCGGCACGTGCGGTCAGCTCTCCGAGCGCTGCCCGCGGAGGCGGTCCGCGAACTCGATGACCCAGTCGGTGATCTCCGACCCGAGCTCCGCGTGGTCGACGCCGAGCAGCACGTTCGCCTTGATCCAGTCGGCGCGGTCGCCCGTGTCGTAGCGTCGGCCGCGGAAGACGACGCCGTACACCGGGCCCTCGCCCTTGCCCTCGGCCAGGTAATTGAGCCCGTCGGTCAGCTGGATCTCGCCGCCGCGCCCCGGCGGCAGCTCATCGATGATGTCAAAGATCTCGGGACGCAGCACGTAGCGACCGATCACGGCGAGGTTCGAGGGCGCCTCTTCGCGCGCAGGCTTCTCGATGAGGCCGGTGATGCGCACCACGTCGGGGTCATCGGTGGGTTCGACCGCTGCACAGCCGTACAGGTGCACGGACTCCGGTGGCACCTCCATGAGCGCGATGACCGTCGCACCGCGCGCATCGTGCTCGGCGATCATGCGATCAAGCAGCGGGTCTCGGGGGTCGATGAGGTCGTCGCCGAGCAGCACGGCGAACGATTCGTTGCCGACGTGGCTGCGCGCGCGACCCACCGCGTGACCGAGCCCCAGCGGCTGCCCCTGGCGCAAGAAGTGCACCTCGGCGACCTCACTCGACTCGTGCACCTTGCCGAGCTTGCCCTCATCGCCCTTGCGCTCGAGCGTGTACTCGAGCTCGGGAACGCTGTCGAAGTGATTCAGCAGGTTGTCTTTGTTGCGGCCGGTGATGATGAGCACATCGCCGAGGCCCGCGGCGGCGGCCTCTTCGACGACGTACTGAATCGCCGGCTTGTCGACGATCGGGAGCATCTCTTTCGGCATCGCCTTCGTGGCCGGAAGGAAGCGGGTGCCGAGGCCGGCGGCCGGAACAACGGCCTTCGTCACCGTGCTCTGCTGCGTCGCGCGCGTATCAGTCATGACCGCCAGCCTATCCGTACCTCCTGTGCACTCAAAGCCGCGGATATCACCGGCCGCCCGGCACCTATGCTGAGTGCTATGTCGAGCGACACGCGTGTAGCCAAGATCGAGGTCCGATCGGAGGTGCGTGCGCGGCGCAATGCACTCACTCCGCTTGAGCGCAGCCGCCGCCGCGACGGCCTCACCCGGCAGCTCACCGCGCTCATCGCGGAGACCGGCGCACGCTCGGTGACCGCGTATGCGCCACTGGGCAGCGAGCCCGACACCGAGGGGTTCCTTGCGTGGGCACGGGCGTCTGAGGTGCGCGTGCTGCTGCCGGTCTCGCTCCCCGGCCACCGGCTGGCGTGGGCCGTCGACACCGGCGATCGCGTGAACGGGTTGCACGGGATCCCCGAGCCCGACGGACCCCGACTCGAAGCGGCCGCGGCCGCCGAGGTCGATCTCATGCTCATTCCGGCGTGCGCCGTCGATGATCGGGGCACGCGGCTCGGGTGGGGCTTGGGTTACTACGACCGCGCGCTCGAGGCGATCACTCCACGACCCCCGATCTTCGCGGTCGTCGACGACGACGACCTGTACCCCTGGCTCCCCCGCGAGGCCCACGACATCCCGGTCGACGGGGTGGTGACGGCGACGTCCCTGCGACGCTTCAGCACGGAGTAATGGCGAGTAGAATACCTACTTGTGCCTACGTACGCTTACCGCTGCTCCGAGTGCGGCCACGCCTTCGACATTTATCAGTCGTTCTCCGATGATGCGCTGACCGTCTGCCCGGAGTGCGGTGGAACACTGCGCAAGGTCTTCGGATCGCTCGGGGTGACGTTCAACGGGTCGGGCTTCTACCGCACCGATTCGCGCGCCGGTTCGCAGGGCTCCGGTTCCGGTTCCGGATCAGCCTCGGGGTCGTCGGGCTCATCGTCTTCGAGCACCTCGACGTCCCCCGGCTCAGGCTCGTAGCCCCGACCGTCGGCCGCTGCCGACGCGCGTTACCCCCAGTGCGGCGGGCGGTCCCGAGCCAACGCCGCATCACGCGAGCTCGGCGCACCCGGCTTCTGCGCACCGCCCTCGCCCCAGCCCTCGGGGCGGTCTTCCGCCGCGCGAGCGTCGAGGGGATGCTCTGAGGGGCGCGGGTCGACACCGTCAGGAGCCGGGCGCGACGCTCGGCGCGAAGCGCGACGCGGTGTGGCGTCGGGTTCCGGGGTCACCCGGCCTCCGACGCGGTCGCGCTCTCCCCCGCGTCGTAGCCGACGATGCGCGCGATCCGCAGCGCGACCTCATCGGGGTCGGCGAACAGGTCGAAGCTTTGCACACGGTGGTAGTGCCATCCGAGGCGTCGCAGCACCGCGGGCCGCAAGCGCAACGTGTCGCGCAGGCTGTCGCCGCGGTACTCGCCTGCAGCGCCAAGGTCGAGATCGATCGCAATCGCGCGATCACCGAGTGAGGCGACGAGCGGGATCGCCCCGCGGTAATCCATGGCGACCGTCAAGCCCAGTGCGGTCAGGCGATCCGCCAGTTCGCCGAGCATCGGATCGCGCTCCGCCGGAAGCGCCGGCGCCTCGGGCTCGGGGTGCTCGAATCCGAGCAGCTCAGCGAGCTCGACGACTCCATGCTTCAGACGGTTGCGATCGAGATCTTCAGGCTTGAAGCAGCTGACGATCGTCATCGCGCGGCG
Organism: Leucobacter japonicus; assembly: GCF_001273855.1. Classification (NCBI taxonomy): domain Bacteria; kingdom Bacillati; phylum Actinomycetota; class Actinomycetes; order Micrococcales; family Microbacteriaceae; genus Leucobacter; species Leucobacter japonicus. Next base: position 16,149 of record NZ_JHBX01000107.1, read on the forward strand.
CGCACGCGTCATCGCAACGGCGAGCAATCGTTCGCCGCCCGGGCGACCAAGCCCGCCAAAGTTCGACAGCACGCGTCCGTGCGGTGTGCGCCCGAACCCGATCGAGAAGATCACGCGATCACGGCTCTGAGCGGTCGCCTGTTCGAGCGTGAGCACCGCGAAGGGCTCCGCCCGTTCACCCAGCAGGAAGTCGCGGTACTGCGGGAACTTCGAGAAGGCCTGCAGCACGGACTGATACACCCGAACCGCATGGCGCTCACTCGCGGTGATCACCATCAACGACTCCGAAGATCGGTCACTCGCGTGCTCGAGCACGAGCTGCACGACGCGCTCGACCTCGGCATCGGTGCTTTCGACCGCACCGGTCTGCTGATCCGGCAGCCCCTGGCCACCGCGCACAAACTCGTACGTCAGGCTCGAGTGACCCAAGAAGCTCCCGGCCCACGGCAGCGAGTGAATCGCACCGTCGTAGAAGCGGGTGTTGACGAGATTCGTCAGGTCCTCACCGCCGGCTCGGTAGCTGCGGGTCAGCGTCAGCGTCGGCAGCACCGCACCCAACTGGGCGAACGCCGACCGCTGATGCAGCGCATCGGCATCGTCGGCCCCGCGATCCGCCCCAGCATCGGCACCGACCGAGATCTCGAAGTGCGACGGCGTCTGCGTCATCGTGTCGCCGAACGCGACCACCTGGTCGGCCCGACGAATCGCCCCGAGGTTCTCGGCAAGCGTCGTCGCCCCCGCGTCGACCACCAAGGCGACGTCGAAGCGCATCGAGTCGGGCAGCATCGCGACCTCGTAGGGCGACATCGTCCACACCGGCGCAAGCACGCCGAGCAGATGCGGTGCGCGCTGCGCGAGCGAGATCGGCGACACGTAACCGCTGCGCAATGCCTCACGCATCGCAAGCGCTTCTTGCTTGTGGTCGAGCACCGCGACGCGCCAGGCATCGGCGAGCGAAGAGGCCAGCAGCGTGCCGTTCGCGCCCGAGTGCGCGTCGTCGACGAGCCGGAAGTCGGCTTCGAGTCGATCGACCACGCTCGTATTCGCGCTCAGCAGCGCCTGGTTCGACTGCAGCATGCGCTCGAGCACCGACTGCCACCAGGCGAGCTCAAGCTCAGCGGCGACGTCCTCTGCCGGCACGTGACGGGCAGACAGATCATCGAGCAGTGGTTCGAGGTGCGCGGCGCGCATCTGCTCGACGATCGTCGTGCGCTCCTGAATGTTCTGGAGCACCTCGGATTCGCGGGCGAGATCTGAAACACGGCTGGCGAGCTGCGCGAGCGACTGATTCTTCAAGCGACTCGCGTCAGTGGTGATGCCGAGCACGCGGTCGAGCCCGTCAAGATCTTGGTACGCCGACTGGTATGCCACGACGACGTCGGAGATGCCGAGCGGCACCTCGGGGCGAGCACCGACCACGGTGGTGTACCGCTGCCACAGCACGCGCTGCTGCTGAATCTGCACCAGTCGCGAGTACATGTCTGAGATGTGCACACCCGGGCGCACGTACTCGCGAGCGAGCTTGCGCAGGCGTCGCTTGTTCGCCGTCGACATCTCGTCGCCTCGGGGGGCGTGCGCGGCGATGACCTCGGTCAGCGAACGGTCGTACACGGCAGGGGTGAACCGGTCGAGCGTCTCCTGAATGCCCATGAGCAGTCGCAGGTAGATGCCGAGCTCGGCGATTGTCTCGTAGGGGCGCATTGACGTCTGACCCACGAGCTCGTTCGACATCGAGATCAGGCGTGGCAACTGCGACTCGGCGAGGTCGACCGCGGTGCCGTAGGCGGTGCGCGCCTCTTCTGTGGTCGCGAAACTGACGCCGTACCACGGCGAGTCCTCGGGACCGTACTGGAACTGCCCGAGACGCGCGACCTCGGTCAGCGACTCGGCCACGGCCGAGCGGTCGAGGGTCAACTGGCCGAGTGCCTGATCGTCAAGGCGCACCGTCGTGGTCGGCGGATGCTCGTCGAGCGAGAGCGTCGTGAGCGTGCGGAGCGCCTCGAGGGGCGAGACGCCGAAACGCTGGTCGGGTTCTGCAAGCGCGCTCTGGTAGTCGAGCAGCACGCCGCGCAGACGCGTCAGCGCCTCATCGACATCACGCAACTGCTCACCGCGCGCATTCTCGTTGCGGCTGATCGATTCGACGAGGTTGCGACGCAGGCGCCGCGGGCTCACCGAGAGGCCGGCGAGACCGACACGCGCAAGCCGATGGGTGATGCCGTCGAGTGTGGCGCGGCGCGGTGAGACGACCAGCACGCGCTTGCCGGCGCGCACCAGGTTGCCGAGTGCGTTCACGACGGTCTGGGTACCGCCGGTACCGGGGAGCGTGTGCACGACCAGGGAGTGCCCGGCGTCGATCTGCGCAAGCACATCGTCTTGCTCAGCGTCGGCGTCGTAGAGCGCGCGGTCGGTGTCGGGCGAGCGGTCGTCTGGCGGCGTCGCCGACACGGGGCGATACGCCGCATCGAGCTGACGCTTCGCCGGCTCATTGCCGCAGACGGCAGCGAGCACGGGTGAGGTGAGGTCTTTGGCGTCGGCCGCCATAGACTGACCGACGTTGTGGAACGACGAGACGACGAGCCGCGGTTGCACGACGAATCCCGGCACGCCCGACGCCATCTGGCGCAGCCGATCGATGACGGGCTGCGGCTTGAAGACGCCTTCCGACTGCGACAGCTCGATCAGGGCGCGTGCGTCGACGTTGATGCCGAACTGCTCGCGCATGACGCGGATCAGCTCGGAGTTCACGACGGGGAACTGCTTGAGCTTGAGCTCGAAGTCGCGACCGTATCGACGAATAGCGAGGGGGCGCAGCAGAATCGGGGCGCAGAAGTCTTCGCCCTCGAAGTTCCACTTCGCGATGCCGACGCCGAGGTTCGTGGTCTCGAGACCGCGCACGGTGCGCATCTCGATCGCCTTATCGGTCACGCGGCCCGCGGCGGCGCGAGCGTGGCGCAGCGCCAGGTCATCGCGGATCAACGCGGAAAGCAGAATCTTGTTGCCCGTGATGAACTGCGGCAGCCCACCGGGGTGCGTCGTCGACAGCTCGATGCGGTTCGCCGTCTCGTCTTCGAAGTGCAGCAGCGGGTTGCGCCCGCCGATACTCGCGAGCTCGCGTCGCCATTCGGCGTGCTCGTCGGCATACGAATCAACGAGCGACACCGGGCCGACGGACTGCGATGCGAGAGCGTCTGAGGGCTGAGGCTGAGCCTTCGGGGCCGTGGCCAGAGCGCCTTCGCTGCGCGGCTGCATCGCGGCAGTGCCGGCGTCGGGCGACGTACTGTTGCGTGCTGCGTCGGTCGACGCGTCATCGGCGCCGTTCGCGCGCGCTGCCGTGGACTCGGCGCTTCCCGCGCCGCGTCCCTTTTCAGGTCGCCGTAACCGCTCTACACTCCACACACCGCCACCCTAGGCCGAACTCCGGGGAATCGGCGCTGATTCCCCGGAGTTTCGCGGCGCGCCGCGTGCCTTCGGTGCGAATGCTCAGCCCCGCATTGACCGAGGCGGCGACAGTCAGTCGCGAGTGTTGCCGGTCACCACCGGATCGACGACCTGCACCTCGCCGCCGCGCAGCTTCGCGAGCCCGCGCATCACGTGGTACACGAGCACCGCGGCGATCGTGCCGAGCGCGATGCCGTTGAAGACGACCGACCCGATCTGCAGACCGAAGTCCGCGATGCCCACGATCAGCGGCACTGCCGCAGAGAACTGGTTGATCGGCTTGGAGAAGTCGACCTTGTTGTCGATCCAGATCTTCACACCGATGAGGCCGATGAGACCGTACAGCGCAACCGTGACGCCGGCGAGCACACCCGCGGGCACCGAGAAGATGATCTCGCCGACCTTCGGGGAGAAGCTGAGCAGCACGGCGAAGATGCCGGCCACCCAGTACGCCGCCGTCGAGTAGACGCGCGTCGCGGCCATGACGCCGATGTTCTCGCCGTACGTCGTCGTGCCCGATCCGCCGCCGAAGCCGGCCAGCATCGTCGAAACACCGTCGGCGAGCAGCGCCCGCCCCGTCACGGGGTCGAGGTCGCGGTTCACCATGAGCCCGACGCTCTTCACGTGGCCGACGTTCTCGGCGATGAGCACGAGCACGACCGGCAGGAACGCGGGCAGCAGCCCCCACAGCGTCGGGTCAGCGAAGGGGTTGCCGACGGCGTGGAACGACGGCAAGCCGATCCAGGCGGCGTCGCCCACCTTCGAGAAGTCGACCTCGCCCATGAGTGCCGCAGCGATGTAGCCGACGACCATGCCGAGCACGATCGACAGGCGGCCGACGAGCCCGCGGAACAGCACCGTGATGAGCAGTACCGCAGTGATGGTGATGAGCGCGACCCAGCCCGAGAGCTCCGTCGCATTCCAGTTGTTCTTGACCGCGGGCGCGAGGTTGAAGCCGATCAGCGCGACGATGGCGCCCATCACGACCGGCGGCATGAGGGCGTTGATCCACCCCGTGCCGAAGCGGTTGACGATGAGGCCGACGATCGCCATGAGCACGCCGATCGCCAGGATGCCGAACGAGGCACGGCCGAGATCGGGGTTCTCGGGATCGCCGCCCGCCGTCGCCGCCATGATCGGGGCGATGAAGGCGAACGAGGAGCCAAGGTAGCTCGGCAGGCGGTTGCCAGTGATCAGCAGGAAGAGCAGCGTGCCGAGACCGGAGAAGAACAGCGTCGCGGTCGGGCTGAAGCCGGTGAGCAGCGGCACGAGGAATGTCGCACCGAACATGGCCACCACGTGCTGGGCGCCGAATCCGATCGTGCGGAGCCAGCTGAGCCGCTCCTCGGGGAGCACGATCGCGTCGGGCGCGACGTGCGTCCCGTCTCCGTGCTGCTTCCAGGTCAATGCCATCGCGGGCTCCTTCGGGGTGCCGGATCGCAAGGAGCCGTACGGCCACCCCTTCGAGCGCACAGCCAATCTCACATCTTAGCGCTCAGCTGACGCTCAGGAATCACTCCCCCGCGACGTACACCTTGCGAATGTGATCCGGCACCGTCCAGCGTGTGCGGGTGCCCGCGACCAAGCGCATCACGTCACCGGCGGCAACCTCGACGACGCTTCCGACTTCATCGGGCGCACCCGGCACCTCAAGCAACTCGATGTGTGCACCGCCGCTCAGCACGATGAAGATCTCGTCGACTTCAGTATCGGTGACGGTGCCGTCGCGCAGCTCCCAGATGCCCAGTTCTGCACCGCCGACGGTGCCGAGCTCGGCGATGCCCTGCACGGGAGCGCCCGACACCACGTCCGTCGGGTCGACCGCTTCGAGTTCCACCTCGACCCGCGTCCCCGGCACCGCGGCATTGCGGCCGTCGGGCAGCAGAGCGCTCACGAGTCGAACCCGAATCCGACGGCGTCCATGGCCTTCAAGAAGAAGTTGCGCTTGCCCCCGTTGTGATCCGCACGATCAAACGACCAGCGGAACATGTTCACCCCGATCGACGCGGCGGGCTCGGGTGGGAACGGCAGCGGCATCTGATGCACCATCTGCAGCTGCGTGCGCTCCGTGGTGCGGCCCTCGAACCGGTCGACCATCACATCGGCCGCGAAGTGCGTCGCCCCCACCCCGAGGCCGGTGAATCCCGACACGTACTGCACCCGGCCGCCGTGGGCCTGCCCGAAGAACGCGCAGAACCGGGTGCTCGAGTCGATGACTCCCGCCCAACGGTGCGAGAACTTCACCCCTTCGAGCTGCGGGAACGTCGTAAAGAAGTGGCTCGCCAGCTTGCGGTGGCTCTCCATCCGATCCTCGTACTCGCGCTTGATGCGCCCACCTGCGTGGTACACGGCATCGTAGCCGCCCCAGAGAATGCGGTTGTCGGCGGTCAGCCGGGAGTAGTGGAACTGATTCGCGAGGTCGGACAGCCCCTCGCGCCCTTCCCACCCGATCGACGCCAGCTGCTCATCGGTCAGCGGTTCGGTCATCAGCACGTAGTCGTACACCGGGATGGTGTGAAACCGGTACCGCTTGAGCAGCGACGGGAAGACGTTGGTGCAGAGCGCGACGCGCTCAGCGGCCACCGTACTACCGTTCGCCACGGTGAGGCGAATCGGAGACTCGGCCGAGCCCTCGAGATTCTTCACCGGCGAGCCCTCGTAAATCTCGATGCCGATCTCCGCGGCGTGCCGGGCGAGCTCGAGCGCGAGCTTCGCCGGGTGCACATTCGCGTTCTCGGACGGCGAGAACTCGCCGCCGAGGAAGGTCGGGGAGGCAATGCGCGCCTGCACCGCGTCACGATCGAGCGTGACGACGTGCTCGTCTTCGCTCTCGCCCAACCAGTCGACCTGATAGGCCTCGTTCGCCACGGAGAGGGCGCCATTGCGCTCGAAATCGACGTCGAGCCCGTGCTCGCTGATGAATGCTTCGATCGCGTCAAGGTTCTCGTACCCGAGACGGCGCAGCGTGCCGGTCTCGTCGGGCCAGCGCGACTCGGCGTTCGGTTCGCCGTGCGTAATGCTCGCCTCGCAGAATCCGCCGTTGCGACCCGACGCCGCCCAGCCCACGCGCACGGCTTCGATGAGCACCACACGGCGCTCCGGGTGCTCGGTCTTCAGCTTGATCGCCGTCCACAACCCGGCGAACCCTCCACCGACGACCGCGTCGTCGACTCGCTGGTCCCCGCTGAGCTCGGGGTGATGCGGTGCCTGGTGTTCGACATCGTCAGTCCAGAAGCAGGAGAAACGCGTGTCGGCGAGCGACGCATCGATCACGTGCTCGTCGGGCCGATGGGTTTCGAAAATAGTGGGGTGCATGTCGTCCTCGTCGTCGATGTCCGATTCGATCCTTGCACATCGCTCGGATTCTGTACATGGATCCAGTCGATCAAACGACACGAAAACACGCAATTTTCAGGCAAAGTGCGCGGAATCCACCACTTCAGACCCAGTTTGCATGCGGATTCAGCACCGCTGCCGGATGCCTCTAGCGCTCGTCGGCGGGCGGTTTCATGATCGCGCCGGTCGCGAGCCCCATGGCCAGACCGGCGGGCAGCCACAGCCAGAACTGCGTCAGCGCACCCAGCACCACACCTATGATCGCCCCGATGACGAGGCCGACGATGATTTGCTTGCGGCGCGCTCGCGGCGAAGGCGGCTCGGAGTCGCCCGGCGAGCGCTTGCCCGTGCCTCGAGGCGTGCGGGGCGGAGGGGTCGGGCTCAACGGGATGCTCCTTCTTCGTTGTCTGAGGACGATGGGATAAGACCCGCCGCGCGCGCTGCGGCACGGTCGGCGCGGTCGAGATCTTCGAGTGCGACGATCTGCGACGCTTCGGCACCTTGCGCGCGAGCCATCGAGATCAGCGCTCCGGTCGCACGCGCGATCTTTGCGAGGCTGAGCGAGACCCGCGCTCCCGCGGTGAGCAGCACCGGCTCGACCGTGTCGAGCACAGCAGCGTCGGCGCCCGGAAGCACCTCCGCCTCCCACTCGCGCCACACCCGTGCGACATCGGCGACGCGATCGAGCGCTTCGACGCGATCGTCAGCCAGTTCGACGATCTCGGACCCCGACTCGTCGGAGAGCACCACGACGGTGCGCTCCGTGTTGAGCTCGGCTACCGGAACCACCGAAGCTGCCGCCTCGCCGATGCGCACCACAAGCTCCTCGCGCACCCCGGCCGGCATCTCATCGCTCGGCGGCCAGAAAAGCTCGCGCACTCCGTCGGAACCGCGCTGCTTGATGTGCCAGCCGGCATCCTTGCCGCCGTGCCGCACGCGCATCGCCATGCCCCGGCGCGCGAGATCGCGCTCCGGAGAATCGAAGTAGATCGCCGCGAGTGCGTAGGTCACGGGCGCGGCAGCCGTCAGCCCTGCTGCGGCGAAGGACTCCGCTGCGGGCAGCGGCAGATCGGCGGCAACCTCGTACTTGCGCTCGACCTCGAGCGACTCTTGACCGGCTTCGTGACTCACGCCGCCAGTCTATGACCCGACGCTGGGCGGCGGCTCCCCCGCGCTCCCCTCGGCTCGCTCGTGTTCCAGGCGACGGCGTTCGGCATCCGCGCCCGCGAGCCACACGATCCCGGCACCCGCCGCGACGACCAGCACGATGCCGCTGACCGCGATGGGAGTGAGCAGCTGGTGCAGGAAGATCGCGCCGACGATCGTGCCGACGACGGGGTCGAATGCGAAGAAGACGCCGAGCACCCTCGCGGAGGTGAGCTTGCCGGCGAGCGTGTCGACGGTGAAGGCCAGTGCCGTGCCGAGCAGCGCCGAGGCGACGAGCGGCAGCAGGTGCGGCGTCTGGATCAGCGGAATCGTGGGGACGGTGAACGGGAGAGTCAGGATCGCCGCGACCGCGACCGACAACGAGACTCCCGGCAGCCCGCTACCCGACTGCCCGACGTGCGCGGCGAGCAGGGTGTACAGGCCGAAAGCGGTGCCCGCGAGCAATCCGAACACGATGCCGAGCGGATCGAGCGGCCCACCGAACCCGGCGATGAGCGCAACTCCGAGCAGCGCCACGACCGCGAGCAGCCCCTCGCGCAGGCGTCGCGAAGCGAGCAGCGCCACCGCGCACGGGCCGAGGAAGTCGAGCGTCGTCGCGATGCCCAGCGGCAACCGGTCGACGGCGAGGTAGAGCAGCGCATTCATCGACGCCATCGCGACGCCATACAACACGATGCCCAGCCATTCGGCACGCGTGCGACCGCGCAGTTTCGGGCGGAAGATGATCAGCAGGAAGACCGCCGCGATCGCGAGACGCATCGAGCTCGTACCAAGCACCCCGAGCGGCTCGAACAGGCCGACCGCGAACACGGCGGAGAGCTGCACGCCCGTCGCCCCGATCAGCACGAGGAACATCGCGCGAATGATGGCGCCCCGCGTGAAACGCTGCGCCGTCGAAGAACTGCTCATCAGGCCGAGCTTAGTGGGTGAGCGGGGCTACACTGGCCCGGTGGTCGAAGTGACGGAGGTACACGCAGCGGCGGAACGCGCCGAATCGGCGGCTCGCAACGCTGCCACTCGACTCCGTAACGCCGCAATCGCGCCGGAGGAGCTGGCGGAGTACGTGCCGTCGCGTCGAGGCTTCCTGAGGATGAAGCCTCCGACCATGCGCCCCGTCGGCTCGGTCTGGCGACTCGGCGCGCTCCTGCTCGACGCGAATGGCGCACTTTTCGCACTCGGTCACGCCACCCGCGCCGCGGAGCGCGGCAGGCCGGGCTACCAGTCGGTCTCGCGCGAGGAACGGCGAGAGATCGCCGCGGCAGCGCTGCGCGGCGGCTACGCGGCCGGCACCGAGGTGAACTACGACGCCGTGCCGATCCCGCTCGACCCCGCGTCACCCGAGGCGATCCTCGCTCTCGCCTCCGAGCTGCCCGTCGGGTTCGACTCCGGCGAGGTGCGCGTGCGGTGGCGGGCCGGAGCCCCGCTCTCCGGGGCGCCGACCCTCAGCGCGTTTCTGACCGAGCGAGTCGACCTCTTGATCGACCCGCCCTTCGCTCCGAACTGACCCCGGCTACTGAGCGAGGAAGGCCGCGAGCGCCGCGTTGACCTCGTCTGCGTGCGTCCAGAGCAGTCCGTGGGGCGCCCCCTCGACCTCGACGTACTGCGCATCGGGCACCAGCTTCGAGAAGCGGCGCGCGGTGGCATCGATCGGCAGGATGTTGTCGGCAGTACCGTGCAGGATCAGGGTCGGCTTGCCACTCTCGCGCACCGCGTCGACGTCCGAGCGGAAGTCCTCGATCCACGTCGGCACGACCGCGTAGGCGGCAACGGGCGCGCTCGCGGTCGCGACGTTCCAGCTGCCGGTCACGGCCTCCTGGCTGATGCGGGTACCCAGGTTCTCGTCGAGGTTGTAGAAGTCTGAAAAGAACTGCGTGTACCAGGCGTAACGATCACCGCGCGCCGCCTCCGAAATGCCATCGAAGACCTCCTGCGGCACCCCCTCGGGGTTGTCATCGCGCTGCACCAGGAACGGCTCGAGCGAGGCGAGGAAGGCGAGCTTGGCGATGCGTTCGTGGCCGTACGTGCCGACGTACCGCGCGAGCTCGCCGGTTCCCATGGAGAACCCGACCAGCACGACGTCCGTGAGATCGAGCGTCTCGAGCACCGTGTTCAGGTCGGCGGCGAACGTGTCGTAGTCGTAGCCCGAGTGCACCTTCGACGACGCACCGAACCCGCGCCGGTCGTAGGTGATGACTCGGAAGCCGGCGGCCAAAAGCTCACGGGTCTGGCGCTCCCAGCTGTGCCCGTTCAGGGGGTAGCCGTGAATCAGCACGACGGGCTGACCCGAGCCCTGATCCTCGTAGGAGAGCTCGATGGGAGTGGAGTTCTCGGTGCCGACGGTGATAGTGCCCATGGTGTGCTCCTCGCGTGCCAGTTGTCAGATGAGAACGATCGTTCTCGCTTCGGGTTTCACTGTACGAGAACGTGCGTTCTCGTGTCAAGTAGACTGGCCGCATGTCCGAAACTGAAGCCCGAGAGCGCGTGGCGCGCGCAGCCGAGGGGTTGTACTACGCGAAGGGCTATGCGGCCGTCGGTATGGACGAGCTGCGCAGCGCCGCCGGGGTATCGCTGCGCAAGCTCTACACCCTGTTTCCGTCGAAGAACGCTGTCGTCGCCGAAGTGCTCGACCGGAAGCACGCGGAGTGGGAGCGCGGGCTCTCGAACCGGGTGTCGCGGGCCGCACCCGACGCACGTTCGCGCCTGCTCGCCGTGTTCGACTACCTCGATGGCTGGTTCCGCGACCCCAGTTTCCACGGCTGCGCGTTCATCAACGCGTTCGGAGAGTTGAGCGGCACCGACGCCTCGGTCGCGCAGACCGTGCACGACCACAAGGCGTCATTCCAGACCTATATGACCTCACTCGTCGGCGACGCCGGTGGCACCCCGATGCTCGCGGCGCAGCTCTCGATTCTCGCGGAGGGCGCGCAGAGCACTGCGGCGATCAGCGGCGACCCTGCAGCCGCACGGCAAGCGCGTGCCGCAGCCGAAGTGCTCATCGCGCATGCGCTCGGCACCGATTGACGCGTTCCGACCTACTCGCAGTGGTGCGCGCGACCGTTACGACGATACTCCGACGGCGTCAGTGCCGTGGTTTCTCGGAAGCCTCGATAGGCGGCATCGGTCGAACCGAAGCCGACCTGCTTCGCGATGACTTCGAAGGTCTCCTCTGAACGCAGCAGCTCGGCACGCAGGGCTTCGAGACGACGGGCCCGAATGGCCTGCGTAATCGTGCGATTCTCCGAGCTGAACAAGCGATGCAGGTATCGCACGCTCACGCGAAGCCGTTGCGCAATCTGCTCGACGCGCAGATCGGCTGACGCGTACTCGCGCTCGATGATCGTATAGACCCGTCGACGCATGAGCGTGTCTTCGGAGTCCACCTCCGCCCCGCGGCCACGGGTTCGCACCAGCCCGATTGCGATGTCGATCAGGGCATGCGACAGCAGCTCGGCATCGACGGTGTGATCGTCGGGCGCTTCCTGAGACAGACCACGCAGCACACCGATGAACGATTCACTCAGGGGCGATGACGGGAGCACGCGCGCCCGAGTCACATCGACATCGCCCGGCGACATCTTGAGCAGCGGCACGGGCACGATGATGACGGAGAACTTCGCCGGTTCGCTGAGCGTCAAACGGAACGGCTCGGTCATGGGCAGCACCACGAGCTCACCGGCCTGAGCCCGGAACGACCCGTCGCGCGTCTCGAGATCGAGGTACCCCTCGAGCACATAGTTCAACCGCACGACATCGCTCGGCTGCGTCGCGATACGACTCGGAGTTCGCTCGATGACGCACGGCGACAGCGTGAGCTCTTCGAAGCCGACCTCTTCGAGAGGAACGGAGACGAGACGACCGGCGAAACGGGCCGGATCGAGCGCACGCCCGTTGGCGACGACGGCGAAGAGATCCAAGCCCTCTTGTCCGCTCAGTTCGTAGACGGTACGTGTGCCGTGATCAGAGGCGTGGGTGATGCCGAGCGGTTGCAGGTCGGCTGAAACTGCTCGTTTGTCGTCGGCCATGCACTTCCCATCACAATTCGTTGCGCCGTTCGGCGCAGCCTGCGGAGAGTTCCGCGTGTCTGTAACACGCCACGGAGCCGGAATCGTGACGCGCGGATGCGTGCCCAGCACTGGCGAGCCCCAACACGCGAGGAATGAGCGTGCCCCGGATAGGAATCGAACCTACGACACCTTCTTTAGGAGAGAAGTGCTCTATCCACTGAGCTACCGGGGCGCAATGCAAGCCGCGAAACGGCCTCTGCGAGTCTAACGCAATGGCGGCTCGCACTCGCTTCCCGGCACGCGACACGGATACAGCTCAGCGGGCGGAGTCGAAACCCCGCCCGCTGAGCTGTATCGAACGCTTTAGCCGAGTCGGATGACGATCGGAGTCGCGCTCGGCGACGCGTACGTGTTGACGACGGTCTGGTTGCCGCCCCAACCGCCGTGCACGGCCTGGCCATTGCCAATGTAGATCGCGGTGTGGGGGGCGCCCGGCCAGATCAGAATATCGCCGGGTGCGTAGTTGCCATCGGTGACCTGGGTGCCGTAGCGCATGAAGTCGCTCACACCGTGGTCGTAGCCGCCCTGATCACGACGCGTCGTGAGGCCGATGGCTGCGAGTGAGTTCTGCACGAGGTCGGTGCAATCCTGGTTCACGCCAACCTGCGCAAGTGCTGCAGCGACCAGCCCGGTGGCGCCTTCGCCTGCGGGAACGTCGGTGCCGGTCGAACCGTTGTTCACCGGAGTCGCAGCTCCGGTACCACCGTTGGCAGCGGAGGCTGCCTGAGCTTCAGCAGCCTTCTTCGCAGCGGCTTCCTGCTTCTTCTGCTCTTCCGCGGCTTTATCGGCGGCGATGAACTCGGCACCCTCGACCGAACCCACGGTGGAGTCCACGAGGGTGATGTCGACGTCTGCGGCGGTCAGCGACTGCTGCAGCGAAACATCTGCATCAGGTGCGCCTTCGACGGTCGGGGTAGCTGCGTATGCAGGAATCGAGAACGTGCCGACCATGCCGAGGCTGAGCGCTGCTGCGCCGGCCATCTGGGCGATCCGCTTCGCTCGCGACGGGGTGCGCTGACCGAGTTCGCTCGGAAGCACGACGTCCGCGCTGGAGTGCTGAGTCACGTGGGTATCTGCCTTACTGTTGCCTACGGGTGTCTGCGTCAGGTGCGGGCCCTCGGGCCACGACTGTTCAAGGGTAACCGAACATCACGAATATGTCACGCTCGGGTCACGAAACCTTCAACCTCCGCTGAAACGTGCGGAAGTTCGGGCCCACTGCTCGGCGTCGATGGCTCGACGCCGAGCGATCTCGAACGATCAGATGACGCCCTGAGCCAGCATGGCCTGAGCGACCTTGACGAAGGCGGCAGAGTTCGCGCCGAGCACGTAGTCGCCGGGGCGCCCGTACCGCTCGGAAGCCGCGTACGCCGAATCGTGCACATCGCGCATGATGTCGTGGAGACGGGATTCGCTGGTGTCGCGATCCCAGCGCGACCGCGCCGCGTTCTGGCTCATCTCGAGCGCAGACGTCGCGACACCGCCTGCATTCGCCGCCTTACCCGGAGCGAACAGCACCCCGGCCTGTTGGAAGAGTTCCACGGCCTCGGGCGTCGCGGGCATGTTGGCACCCTCGGCAACCGCGCGCAGGCCACCCGCGATGAGCGAGCGGGCGTGATCGGCATCCAGCTCATTCTGCGTGGCGCACGGGAAGGCGAGCTCCCCCGTGACGTCCCACACGGATCCGCCCGAGACGAAGCGCGCGCTCGCGCGACGCTCGGCGTACTCCGAAATGCGTGCGCGCTCGACCTCCTTGACCTGCTTGAGGAGTTCGACGTCGATACCGGCCTCGTCGACGATGTAGCCGCTCGAGTCCGATGCCGTGATCGCGGTGCCGCCAAGTTGCTGCACTTTCTCGATGGCGTAGGTCGCAACGTTGCCCGAACCCGACACCACGGCGCGACGGCCTTCGATGCCCTCGCCCGCACGGAGCAGCATTTCTTCGGCGAAGAATACGGCACCGTAGCCAGTCGCCTCCGTGCGCACTTCAGCGCCGCCCCAACCGAGCCCCTTGCCCGTGAGCACGCCGGCTTCGTAGCGCTGGGTGATCCGACGGTATTGCCCGAAGAGATAGCCGATTTCGCGACCCCCGACACCGATATCACCCGCAGGAATATCGGTGTGCTCGCCGATGTGGTGCACCAGCTCGGTCATGAAGCTCTGGCAGAAGCGCATCACCTCGGCATCGCTCTTGCCGCTCGGGTCGAAATCGGAGCCGCCCTTGCCGCCGCCGATGCGCTGCGAGGTGAGCGCATTCTTGAAGATCTGCTCGAAGCCCAAGAACTTGACCACCGACAGGTTGACCGTCGGGTGGAAGCGCAGACCACCCTTATAGGGCCCCAATGCCGAGTTGAACTGCACGCGATACCCACGGTTCACTCGCACGCGGCCGGCATCGTCGGTCCACGGCACACGGAAGATGAGCTGCCGCTCCGGTTCCACGAGCCGGTCGAGCACACCGGCTTCGATGAACTCGGGGTGCTCGGCGAGCACCGGGCTCAGGGTCTCGAGCACCTCGTGCACGGCTTGCAGAAACTCCGGCTCTGCGGCGCTGCGCGACTCGACGGTCTCGGCAACTGCCTGCAGATGCGCTTCAGGGGTGGGTACGGCCACGAATGAACTCCTCGGTTTATCAACTCCGTTGTGGGCAGCCCTCATAGGCCGCACCGAATGGGTACCGCACTCCAAACGAGCCGTTTCGTGACGGCGGGGGGAACTACGGGGTCTCTACAGCGAGACGAAAATGTGGGCGGCGACCTCGGTTGGCAGGTCGATCGCCTCACTCGAACCTTCAACCTCGATGTGGACGACGTCCGCAGTACGGGTGAAGGAAGCTTTGTTGCCGGGCAGCACACCGGCACCCGCGAGCTGCTCCAGCAGCTCGGGGTCGGTCTGCAGGGGCTCGGCGAGCCGCTTGATGCGCGCAGTGATGGGCTGGTCGGGGTCGATGAGCACGTCATTCAGCCCGGTGACTCCGGTCTGGAACGATCCGGCGCGCACCGCGCCGAGCTCTTCGAGACCCGGAATCGGGTTGCCGTAGGGCGACTCCGTCGGGTTGCCGAGGATGCCGAGCAGCTTGCGTTCGACCTGCTCGCTCATCACGTGCTCCCAGCGGCAGGCCTCTTCGTGGACGTACGCCCACTCGAGCCCGATGACATCGGCAAGCAGCCGCTCCGCGAGCCGGTGCTTGCGCATCACGTGCGTCGCCTTGCTGCGGCCAGGAACCGTCAACTCGAGTCGGCGGTCATCGGTGACGACGACGAGCCCGTCGCGTTCCATACGGCCGACGGTCTGCGACACGGTCGGACCCGAGTGGCCGAGGCGCTCCGAAATGCGCGCGCGCAGCGGAACGATGCCTTCTTCCTCAAGCTCCAGAATGGTGCGGAGGTACATCTCGGTGGTGTCGATCAGGTCCGTCATCGCCGTCCTTTCGGGTCCGGCGTCCAGCTTAGGGCATCCTGACCAGACGGCGCATGCCCGGTCCGGTGCCGTCGCTAGAATTACGCGTATGGCTGACATTACGATCCCTGCTGAATTGCTGCCCGCCGACGGACGGTTCGGCTGCGGCCCGTCGAAGGTGCGTGACGAGCAGATCTCCTTCCTCGGCTCGCTGCAGCCGGGAGTGCTCGGCACGTCACACCGCCAGGCACCGGTGAAGAACCTGGTCGGCAGTGTGCGCTCGGGCCTCACCGAACTCTTCCGCGCCCCCGAGGGCTACGAGATTCTGCTCGCCAACGGCGGCGCGACGACGTTCTGGGACTCGGCCGTGCACTCGCTCATCGAGCGCCGCAGTCAGCACCTCACGTTCGGCGAGTTCGGCGCGAAGTTCGCGAAGGCGGCGGGTGCTGCCCCGTTCTTGGAGCAGCCCGACGTCCGCTCCGCTGATGCGGGCTCGCGATCGGAATCGTCCGCGGTCGAGGGGGTCGACGTGTACGCCTACCCCCACAACGAGACGTCCACTGGCGTGATGGCTCCGGTGCGCCGCGTCGCCGGTGATGCCGGATCGCTCACGGTCGTCGACGCCACCAGCGGTGCGGGCGGTATCGACTTCGATGCGTCCGAGGTCGACGTCTACTACTTCTCGCCGCAGAAGAACTTCGCCTCTGACGGCGGGTTGTGGTTCGCCCTGGTCTCCCCCGCCGCCATCGAGCGCATCGAACGCGTCACCGCGTCCGGCCGCTACATTCCCGAGACGCTGAACCTTGCCGGCGCCATCGAGAACTCTCGGAAAGACCAAACGCTCAACACTCCGGCCCTCGCGACCCTCGGGCTCATGGACGAGCAGGTGCGCTGGATGAACGCGCAGGGCGGGCTGTCGTGGGCTGCGGCCCGCACTGCCGAGTCCTCCGCAGTGCTCTACGACTGGGCCGAGCGCACCGCGGTCGCCACCCCGTTCGTCACGAACCCCGATCATCGATCGCAGGTCGTCGTCACGATCGACTTCGACGACTCGGTCGACGCGGCAGCGATTTCTTCGGCGCTGCGCGCCAATGGCATCGTCGACACCGAGCCGTACCGCAAGCTGGGTCGCAATCAGCTGCGCGTCGCGACGTTCACCGCCATCGACCCCGACGACGTGCGGGCGCTGACCGCTTCGATCGATTACGTGCTTGAGCGTCTGAGCTAACCGACCGCAGCGCATCGACCGCAACGCACCGACGACGGGCCGGGTGAACGGGGTTCTCAGAACCACCGTTCACCCGGCCCGTCGTCGTTGAGCCGCCGAACCCGGCTTACAAGGGGGGTGTTCCAGGCTCGGCGGGGCGCGGGTGTCCATCGCTGCGGGGTAAGGGGTATGCGGACGATGGAGCACCCGCTGGGGGCGGAGCAGCCGACAGAGGAAGGCCGTCAGCCGCTCCGGTCTGGGTTCGGGGGCCCGACTGGACCTCCGAGGTATGAATGCCCGAACGGTATACGTAGGCGCCGAGCAGTACGATCGTCGCCGCGAGCCCGACAGCCCACCACGGGAACCCCGGCTGATCGGATGCTGATCCGGCACGATCGAGATCGGCCTGCGGGGTCGGCGTCACACGCTCTGCGGTCACGAGGATGCGATGGGTGTTGATGCCCAGCGGAGTGCACGTCACCAGGGTGACGAGATCCTTGCCGTATTCCGGGAAGAGCGATGCCGTGTCCTCGGGTTCGACGACCTCCGTGGTCGTCACCCGATACGTGAGCACCTGCCCGAAGACCTCGATGGTGAAGGTGTCGCCGACCGCGAGACGATCGAGGTGCGTGAACAGCTCGGACGACGCCAGCCCGCGGTGCGCGGTCAGCACGGAGTGCTGCGATTCGCCACCGATCGGGAGTGACGTGCCCTCCAGATGCCCCACGCCCTTCGCGAGCGTCGCGTCGTCGGTGCCGTGGTAGATCGGCAGGTCGACATTGATCTTCGGAATGCGCAGGCGCCCCATCGCTCCGTCGGCGTCGGCGCGCAGCAAGTCGGCGTAATCGCCGTTGCCGCTCGCGACGCCGGTGCCCTGCGGCACCCGCGCGTTCTCGGCGAGCAGAGCCCCACCGACGAGATCGTCGTTGTAGGCCTGCGCTCGCGCAAGCTCGTCGGTGAGCTGCGTCGGGGTCTCCTGCTGCTCTGCACCGCCGACCGAGGCGATGACACGAGCCTGCTCCAGCTGAGACAACCAGTTGGCCACACTCGGGTACATGAAGATCAGCACGCCGATGAGTGCCAGCACCGAGATCACCATCGCGAGGCGAGGGAACCGCCAGGTGCGTCGAACCGATGCGTGTGCGTGGCGCGGCGCGCTCGGACGCGGTGCGGTCGTGATGCTCATGGGATCCTCCCCTCTCGGGATTCGATGCGGTGCTGGGTGTGGTTCGGGAGTGATGGCCGGGATCGGGGCGGCTGGAGGGCCGCCCCGATCCGCGGCCGGATCGCGGTTAGTTCGCGGCCCGCTGCTTGCGGCGCGATGCGGCGAGCGCTGCGCCACCGGCCATCGCCACGAGTGCGATGCCTCCGGCCATGAAGATCATGGTTCCGGTCGAACCGGTGAGCGGCAGGTTCGGCACCGACTGCTGCGTGTTCTTGATGGTGACGGGCGTGACGGAGGTGATCGCACCGGCGGTCACGGTGATCTTGGTCCAGACCGTGCTGTCCGTAGGAAGCACGTAGCCCGCGGGAGCCTTGGTCTCCTTGACCCAGTAGTCCTTCGATACCGTGGCGTCGTTGCCGACCCAGAGGCCGTCGATGGTGATCTCACCGGCGTCGTTCGTGGTGAGGGTGCCGACCGAGGTCACCTTCGAGGCGTCGGTGTTCGAGGTGTGCAGCGTGAACTCTGCGCCCTTCAGCGTCTGCGCGGGGGTCTTCGCCGAGGTCTTCACGATCTTGAGCCCGCCCCAGTTGGTCTGCGGCTTGTTGGTCTCGCGGACCGAGTCGTTGGTGTTGACGAACGCCTGGTTCAGGATCTTGCCGTCGCCGAGCGAGTTGACCTTGGTGGAGTAGTCGACCGTGACCGTCTTGGTGCTGTCGAGCTTGAGCAGCCCGGCGGGGGTGAAGGTGACGATGACGTTGGCGCCGTTCGCTGCGGGCAGCGTGGTGGGGCTGAGCGTGTAGTCGGTGTCGCGCACCAGCGCCGTACCGTTCAGCTTCACGTCGACGGCGGTGAGACCGAGGCGCGAATCGAGCTGATCGGTGATGACGAACTTGCGGTAGGTGTCGCCTGCGCCGAGTGCGGGCACTGCGGTCGAGACCGTCCACTTGACCGTGGAGCCGAGCTTCACATCGTCAGGAGCCGAGACGGTCTTGGTCGGTACCGTCGTGTTCAGCTTGTTCTTCGGGTAGACGTTCACGTCGTAGATCCACGTGCTGTCGGTCGAACTCGGGAACGGCACGGAAACCAGGAACGGCTGCGCCGGCGAGACGACCGGGTTCGTTCCGGGGCTGGTCTCGGTGACGAGGTACAGGCCGTAGGGCAGGTTGCTCGCAGTCGCGAGTCCGCCGCCTGCGGTCGTCACCGTGGGGGTGCTGGCGGCCACAACGCTGTAACCCGCCTTTGCCGCACTGCCGGTCACGTCAGCCGGGGTGAGCGAGTTTCCGCTGACCTTGGTCTGATCCCAACCGGTCGAGGTGGTCAGGTCGATCGGAGTACCGTTGAAGGCCACCCGGTCGATCTTGAACGTGACGCCATCGAGTCCGGCGCCGAGCGCGGAGATCGCTGACGGCGAGTTGATGACCTTGCCGTCGCCGGCAACGCCCGGGTCACCAGCGTGCTTGTGGATCGTGAGCGAGCCCACGGTGCCGGTGATGTTCGACGTGCTCGGGTCCGCGGCCTGGGCCGCAGTGCCGACACCGACGGTTGCGAGCAGCGCCAGAGCGGCGGCGCCGGCGATGGCGATCGCCCGGCGGGCGATCCCTTCGCGATTCTTGCGAGTCATGATGGTTTCCTCTCTATGGGCCGTGAGCACACGGACCCGGGTATGGGTGTTCTGAAAAGCGTGGATGGGTCAGTGGGTGCGTGCGCGGCGGATGCCTCGCGCGACCAGGCCGGTGATCACGGCGAGCGCTGCGATGCCGAGTCCGCCGAGTGTGAATGCATCGGCGCCGAGGCCACCGGTGAGGGGAACGACGACCGCGGACTGCTGCTTGTTCGTCTGCGCCCCCTTGTCGATCACCGTGCCGGCGTTGCTCGCATCGACCGTGAAGGTGAACTGCGCCCCGATGACGTACCCCGGAGGGGCTTTCGTCTCGGTCACCGTGTACGTGCCCCAGTTCAGGTTGCCGAGTGCGAAGCGGCCTGCGGCTGCGTCGGTGTCGGGTCCGGTGCAGGGCGTAGCGGTGCAGTCCGTGATCGCGGTGCCCGAAGCGCCCATGCCGGGGCCGGTGATCTTCCACTCGGAACCGTTCAGCAATGCACCGCCCGCCTGCGCGGTCTTCGACCACTTCACCGCCCCGGGCCGGTCACTGTTGGTGATCGTGCAGGTGACGTCGGCCGCGTTCGCAATCTGCACGACGCCTGCGGCAGATACCGTGAGTGCCGTCTGCCCGTTCGTGCAGGTCCAGGCGCTGGCCGTGTACCCGCCGGGGCCGGTCTCGGAGAGCGTGTAGCTACCCGCAGTGACGGGAGCCGCGGTGACCGCGGCCTGCGTGGTCTTGCCTGAGATCGTGGTGGGGCCGGTCGCCGTGAGGGTCCAATCCGAGACGACGCTGGTGCCGCCACGGGTGTTGTCCATCTGCTTGACGAGCGTGAGCTTCGGCGCCTTCAGTCGATTCACATAGGTGCAGTCGACGCGGTCTCCGGGAACGACGCCTGCGATCTGCGTGGCGTTGGGGCCGGTCAGTGCGGTTGTGGCCGTCGTGCCATCGAGATGCGTCACGAGGCAGCTTCCGCTTTGGAACTCGTAGTCGCCGCCGTTCTGCTCGTTCACCGCGATGGTGGCCGACTGCGCCTTGGCGCCGAAGGTGTACGACCATGAGGCGTCTCCCGAGGTGCTGGTGGTCTGCGTGACCGCGTTCGTGCTCGCGACCAGAGTCGAGCCGCTGGCGGGTGTGGCCGTTGCCCCCACCGTCCAGCCTGAGCGCGGCGTCGGGTTCTGCCCGTTCACGTCGGTCACATCCTTGTGGATCGTGACCTGGGCGACGAGAGGCGCGTTGAAGAATCGGCATTCCACTGCCTGCCCGCCTGCGGGAATCGTGATCTTGCCGGTCGTCGCGGTGCCCTGGGTGGTCTGCACACCGTCGACGAGGCAGCGGTAGCTCGAGGCGTACTGCGACAGATCGGTGCCGCCCGCGGCGGTCTCCGTGAAGGTGAGCTCGACGCCGCGCACGGTCGGGATCGGCCCGACGCGTTGGCCCTGCAGCCCCGCGGCGGTCCCGGTCGTCGTCGCCGTGCCGATGACCTGCGACCCCTGCGTCAGGGTGAGCGCGAACTGGTCGGTCGATTTCACGCGCTGACCGTCGATGAACTTTTCAAGCGTGATGGTGGGAGGTGACGAGCAGCTCGCGAGGTCGGTGCTGCTGAGTCCCGTCGTCGCGGCCACTGCCATGTTCGACCAGCCGGGCATGTTGTACGAACGCATTTCGTTCGAAGAGCCGAGATAGCCCTTCCCCGAAGCGTCGAAGGCGACACCGTTGACGCTATCCATGGTGGTGCGGCTCGCCGAGACCGCCGCGGTGATGGTGCCGCCATTCGCCGCGGCGAGGTTTGCTGCCGTCACACTGTAGATCGTGGTCGTGTTGTTCTCACCGCGCACGACGAAGAGGTTGCCGGCCGCATCGAAGGCGATGTCGCCGTTTGCCGCAGATCCCGAGTTGATCGCAATCGTGCCCTTGAACGAGATGGGTGTCGACGCGGCGGGGTTGTACTCGTACAGGCGGAAGTTGCCGCCGTCGGTGAATCCACCGAAGTAGTAGCGTCCGTTGCTGAGGCTGACGGCACCGGCGACCAGGTTCGTCGACGTGTTGCCCGAGTTCGCACCGGTCGAGCTCCAGGTGCCCGTTGCCGTGTTGAACACGTACACGGTGCCGTTCTGGTCAGTACCACCGCTGGCGCTGCGCATGATCGCGTACGCCGAGGTGCCACCGCTGCTGATGCCGAGGCCGTTGAAGTTCGAGACGTTGGATGCCGGCGAGCCGAACGAGGTCACGGTGCCATTCGGGGCGATCTGCTGCATCTGGCCACCCGAGGTGACCGCGTAGACGTATCCTGCGGTGCAGACCGGCTGCACTGCGGCGGCGGCTGCGGTGACGAGCGACTGCGCGTTTGCCCGAGCCTTGGTGCGCGGCGTCGGTGTCGTGACCGCCTGGGGCGTTGCGACGATCGCGACCTGCGTGGCCACGGCGTCGGCATTCGCCTCGGTGGCAATCTCTGTCCACGACGCGGCATCGCCGCTCTGGAAACCGACGGCGACCTGACTCGGGCGCACGCGGAACGTCTGGTCGGCGGCGACGTCGATGACCGCACTGGCGTCGGTGTCGGAAGCGAGCTGCTTCACGAGGAACGCACCGGGCGTCGGATCGAGATCGGCTCCGACGTAGTCGCTCTGACCGGTGTTGTCGGCCACGGTGCCCTGCACCGCTGATGCCCACTCGGCCGTGCCATCGGCAACCACCTGGGAATCGCGTGCGCCGACCACCGTAAACGAGGTCGAGGAAACGGCTGCCCCGGTCGCGTCGACCGCGGTCCACCGGAGAAACGGTGCCGCGAGCGGATCCGCCGCGGGCGCCTCGACCGCGGGGGCCTCAGGCGCGGGTGCTTCGGTCGCGGGCGTCTCGGTGACGGGGGCCGGATCGACCGCCGTGTCGGCCGCCTCGGCGGTCTCGGGTGCGGCAGCGTCAGTTGCCGCCGCGCTGGGCACCTCGGCGGTGGGTGCGGTGGAGGTGTCTGGAGTCGACGTCGTCGTCGGATCCTGAGACTGCGTGACCTGCTGACCGTCATTGGCCGCGGATTCGGCGAGCGCGGGTGATGCGCCGACCAGTGCGATTGCGCACGCTGCCAGCGTGGCGACGCCCGTGACGGCCCGGCGCTCCCACCGAGCGAAGGCGTGCCGGGATGCCTGGCCGTGCCGTCCCCGCTTCGGGCGGTTGAGCTGCTGCATGATGACCCCGTTTCGATTGCTTTACAGGGATGCATCACGCTTCTACCGCAACGCTGGCTACCCCTCGCGATAACGGTAGATTTTTCGATCTTCCAGGGGATCCGTAAGAATTACGCAACTTTTCAGAGGGTGCATAAACGCCTGATCAAACACGAAAACCCCCTGTGCCGCATGAACGGTACAGGGGGTTTTCGTGTGCAATCGAGGCGCCCGAGAGCGCGTTCACCCGGCGTCAGCTGCGGTGGGTGTCACCATCTTCAGCAGCCTCGCCCTCAGCGCCATCATCGTCGTCGTCGTCATCGTCGGTGTCGTCACCGTCAGTGTCATCATCGTCATCGTCGACGTCGTCGGTGTCGCCGGCGAAGAGCTCGGTATCGTCAGCGTCATCGGCGAGCCCCTCATCGTCGTCCTCGTCGTCCTCGAGGTCGGTGTCACCTGCTGCGTCGACATCGAGCTCGAGCGCGTCATCCAGGTCCTCGTCGTCAGCATCGAACTCGTCGTCGAGGTCGTCGTGATCGTGCTCATCACCCTCGTCGCCGACTGATTGGCGCGACTGGGCATCGCGATACTGCGCGAGCCGCTCCGACCACGGCACCCACTCGGGTGCGATCACCGCGCCCTCGCCCGGCAGCAGCTCGACTTCAAGCACGGTGACGGGGGCTTCCTCGCTGGTGCGCGTCAGCGTGGCTGCCCAGCGCCACCCGGGGTACCCGGGCAGTCGGCACTCGAAGAACTGAGTGAGCACGTGTTCGCCTTCGACGGCATACCCGTCGTGGCTGCCGATCGAGTCGGCCGGAGTGATCTCGAGCAGCGCAGTGCGCGCCTGCTCCGTCGCCGCGAGCAGCACCGAGTCCGGGGTCAGTGCCTCAGACATCGAAATCGTCCGCTACTCGACGCAGCATGGTCGCCACGGTGCGCGACTGTGAGCGCTCCGGGTATTGCCCGTTCTTGAGGCGCCCTCCGAGGCCGTCCAGCAGCTTGACCAAGTCTTCGATGATCACTGACATCTCATCTGCCGACTTGCGGCTGCGCTTCACGATGCGCGGCGTATCGATCACGCGCACCGACAGCGCCTGCGGGCCACGGCGCCCATCGGCGACGCTGTACTCGAGACGCGTTCCGGCCTGCACCTCGGCGTCCGCGGGCAGCACCGAGGCGTGCAAGTACACCTGCGATCCGTCATCGCCCTGGATGAACCCGAAGCCCTTGTCTTCGTCATAGAACCTGACCTTGCCGTTCGGCATGCCTCGTCCCTCTCCGTCTCGATGGGCATTCCCCGCGTTTCGCTCACGCCGGTCGGCGAGCGCGGGTGCCCACACATCCAGCCAATTCTAGCGGGGGATGCTGCCACCACGCGGAGCCTGAAACCCGATAAAATGGAGCGGATGTCCACTGAATCCAGCACGCCGACGCTCATCGAGCGCATTCTGGCGTATGCCTCGCTCTCGATCATCGCGATTGCGCTCCTCTCATTCTTCGGAACGCTGATCGTCGGCCTCAACGATCGACGCGCGCTCGCCGAGGGGTTCTGGCCGGTGGTGTATGGCATCTCGATGATCGGGCTGCCCATCGGCTTCGCGCTGCTCATCATTCTGCTGATCCTGACGCAGCGGCGGCGACGTCACGAAGCTCGGAAGCTCACCGGTCGCTAGACCGGGTCCGTTGCCATGAGCGGCACACTCGCGCTCGCCTCCGCAATTGCGGAGATGGATCGCGGCGCGCTCACGGCTCTCGCCCGAGCACGGCGCCCGTTCTCCCCCTCGAGCGTGTCCGATCCGATCGGTTTCGCGGCCGATCTCCTGAAACCCGACTCCATCGCTCGGGCGATCGCCCCCCTCGATCGCGGCCTCCTCTCCGCGCTGCATCAGGTGTCCGGGCCCGCACAGGTGTCACAGCTGCTCTCTCTCGGCCTGCTCGGAACCGAGGCCGGGGCAGTCGTTCGGCTTCCTGAAGTCGACGCGGTCCTCGATGAAGCCTTGGCTGCCCATGGCGTCGCATCTGAGCAGCTCTCGGAGCCGACGACGGCGAGCGCCCCCGAGCAGGCGCACGACACGAGCGCATGGTTTACGTCGGCGCTCACCGCCGTCGGTCAATCCGCGGAAGCGCTGCGAACACTGCGCGATCGGCCCGGTCGACTCAACCGCACCGGCAGCATCGCGGTGGCCACGGTGAAGCAGATCGCCGATTCCACGGGCGTCGACGCTTCCGATGTCGCGCTCACCCTGTCTGCACTGCTGCGCACCGAACTGATCGCGTCACTCGCCGATGACCAGCTCCTCATCACTGCTGCCCGGTCAAGCGAGTGGCTGGCACTCGACCACGTGCAGCGATGGCTGCACCTGGCTTCTGCTGCGGCCCTCGCGATGCCTCGCCCGCTGCGGGTCGAGTGGGAGCGCGTCGGTGACCCCGGCCAGCACCTGGGGCTCCTCGCGGCGTCGATTCCGCACCGCTATCCGCTGCTGCCCAGCGCCGAGCTGGAAGCAGTATCGGAGTATGTGCGAAGCGCCGAGCACCTCGGCCTCACCTTCGGAGGAGCATTGACCCCGGTCGCCGACGGGCTCCTCGCAGGCGGCGACGTCTCCGCGGCGGTGCGGAGCGCAATGCCCGATCCCGCAGTCGGAGTCTATGTGCAGCCCGACCTCAGCGTCGTGGTTCCCGGGCCGCTCGACCCCGCCGATGAAGCCGTGTTGGCCGCGCTCGCACGCCCCGAGCACATCGGCGTCGCCTCCACTCGCCGTGTCTCCGAAACGTCCATTGCCGAGGCCTATGAGCGCGGGCTCACTCCCGAGTCCGCGCGCGAGGCGTTCTCCCGCATCTCGCTCACCGGCATCCCCCAACCCCTCGAATACCTCCTCGAATCACTGGGCGCCCGTGTCGGCGGCATCGTGGTCGGCGAGTATGCGGGCGATGAAGGGCGCACCCGCATCTCGCTGGCGCGGGCAGAGGTCGCGAGCACGCTGCTCGTCGACCGCTCACTGCAGCACCTGCAGCTGCACCGCTCTGCGGGGTCCGACACCGAGCTGTTCTCCCGGCTGAGTGCCGATCACGTGCTGGCGGCTCTCGCCGACGCCCGGTATCACGCAACGTCGCACGACGCCGCCCTGCGCTCGGGCGCCCCACAGCTCGCCCGCGTCGGCGAACCGCAGCGCAGCGCAGCGCACCCCCCGGCCGATGCCGATCCCCCGCTCGCCGCACCCCTGCGCGACCTGGTCGATCGGGTCTACTCCGCCGCGCGCTCTGAGCCGGGAACGGGCGACTTCACCCGGCGACTCGAACTCGCGATCCGTGATCGCAGCGCCGTACTCGTCACCGCCGAGGCGCGCGGGCAGGTGCGCACGTTCACGCTGCTCCCCGTCTCGGTGAACGCGGGGCGACTGCGCGCGGCCGATCAGGCAGCCGGAGTCGAGCGCACCTTTCCGGTGAGCATGATCACTTCAGTCGAACCCGTCTAACTTCGAGGCGCTCCGAATCGACCCCGACCGGGCTCCCCCGGGAGCGGCGCGGCCACCCCCGGTTCAGCGTTCCCCGGTAGACTCGCTCGTTATGACTCTCGGTCCCCTCATCGTGCAGAGCGACCACACCGTACTGCTCGAAGTCGCCCATCCCGACGCCGAAGACGCCCGACACGCGCTGGCCGTCTTCGCCGAGCTCGAGCGCGCTCCCGAGCACATCCACACGTACCGCGTCACACGACTCGGGCTGTGGAATGCGCGTGCCGCCGGGCACACGGCCGACGAGATTCTCGACACCCTCAATCGGTACGCCAAGTTTCCGGTGCCGAGCGGGGTCGCCTCCGAAATCGAAGACACGATGCGCCGCTACGGTCGCCTGACGATTGAGCGCGCACCGCTGCCCGGCGAAACCGCCGAGGCTGCCGAGGCCGCCGCCGACGGCACTCCCGGCGAGCCAGCCACGCAGCTCGTGCTGCGCTCCGAAGATCCGATGGTGCTGCGCGAGGTCGCGAGTGCGAAGAAGATCGCACCGCTGCTCGGCAACCGCATCGATGAGCACACTTTCCCCGTCGAAGCGTGGGCGCGCGGTGAACTCAAGCAGCAGCTCGTCGCACGCGGCTGGCCAGCTGAAGACCTCGCGGGCTATCGTCCCGGCGAGCCCTATGACATCGCTCTGGCCGAAGACGGCTGGGAGCTGCGCGACTACCAAGCGAAAGCGGTCGAGGCGTTCCAGCGGGGCGGCTCGGGCGTCGTCGTGCTACCCTGTGGCGCCGGCAAAACGATCGTCGGTGCCGCCTCAATGGCCGCGGTCGGCGCGAAGACCCTGATCCTGGTGACGAACGCCGTCTCCGCCCGCCAGTGGCGAGACGAACTGCTGCGCCGCACCAATCTCACGGAAGACGAGATCGGCGAGTACTCGGGCCAGGTGAAAGAGGTTAAGCCCGTCACCATCGCGACCTATCAGATCCTCACCAGTCGACGAAAGGGCGAGTACGCGCACCTGTCGCTGCTCGATGCCGAAGACTGGGGGGTCATCGTCTACGACGAGGTCCACCTGCTCCCCGCTCCCGTCTTCAAGCTCACGGCCGAGCTGCAGGCGCGTCGCCGTCTCGGTCTGACCGCGACCCTCGTGCGTGAGGACGGGCGCGAGGGCGACGTCTTCAGCCTGATCGGCCCCAAGCGCTACGACGCCGCATGGAAAGACATCGAGGCGCAGGGGTTCATCGCGCCGGCCGCATGCTTCGAGGTGCGCGTCGACTTCGGTGAGGCCGAGCGCCTCGACTACGCCGTCGCCGAAGATCAGGATCGCTACCGCATCGCATCGAGCGCGCTCATCAAGCAGCCCATCGCTCGTCGCATCATCGATCGCCACCCGGGCGAGAGCACCCTGGTCATCGGCCAGTACATCGATCAGTTGGAGTCGATGGCCGAGGCTCTCGGCTCGCCGCTGATCACGGGCCAGACCCCCGTCGACGAGCGTGAGCGACTGTTTCAGGCGTTCCGCTCGGGCGAAGAGAAGATCCTCGTCGTCTCGAAGGTCGCGAACTTCTCCGTCGACCTGCCCGACGCCTCGGTCGCCATTCAGATCTCGGGCTCGTTCGGTTCTCGGCAAGAGGAGGCCCAGCGCCTCGGCCGACTGCTGCGCCCGAAGTCGAACGGTGCGACGGCATCGTTCTACACGCTGATCACGCGCGACACCGTCGATCAAGACTTCGCGCAGAACCGCCAGCGCTTCCTTGCCGAGCAGGGGTACGCGTACACGATTCTCGACGCCGATGACCTCTAAATCGGCCTGCGCACCTCTCGGATTGGTGTCATTTTCTGCGCACATGAGTTGATACTTCGCGCAGAAAATGACACCGATCCGGGAAGTGAGCCGGACCGTCCGAGCCGCGCACCCTGAGTGATCCTCGTTTCGCATCTCGGGTCCGTCGAGTAATGTGAACGTGCACATTCGAGTTTCAGCGCGGAGGCCCTGATGTCCGGTAACGGAGAAGCGCGGGCCAAGCCGGCCAGCATCCGTGATGTCGCGCGCCTCGCCTCCGTCTCGCATCAAACCGTATCTCGGGTGCTCAACGACCACCCCAGCATCCGCACGGAAACGCGTCAGCGGGTGCTCGATGCCATACGTACCCTCGACTACCGACCCAATCTGGCCGCCCGTGCCCTGGCCTCGGCTCGCACCAATCTGCTGGGCATCCTGTCGGCGACCGTGGGCGAATACGGCACGACGTCGGCGATCGTCGCGATCGAGCAGGCGGCGCGCGAACGCGGGTATTCGATCAGCACCTTGAATCTCCCCGATTCGACTCCGGAAGCGATCGGTGAGGCCGTGCGCCTGCTGCAACACGAACAGGTCGACGGCATCATCGTGTTGGCCCCGCAGATGCGCGTGTACAACGTCATCGGGGGCCTGGGCTTGACCGTGCCGATCGTGAGCCTGCAGACGTCGACGGGCGGCAGCGCCGAAAGCGTCGCGTCCGATCAGGTACTCGGCGCGCGCATGGCGGTGGAGCACCTAATCGGTCTCGGTCACAGCGACATTCTGCACATCGCCGGCCCGCAAGACTGGATCGAAGCGGAATCGCGCATGCGCGGGTACCTCGATGCGATGTTCGAGGCCGACCTGTCGGCGCTGCCCCCGGTGCGCGGCGACTGGACGGCCGATTTCGGGCACTTCGCCGGGCGCGAGCTCGCGGGGCGGCGCGATGTGACGGCCGTCTTCGCCGCGAACGACCTCATGGCCGTCGGGCTCATGCACGGGTTTCGCGACGCCGGGGTGCGCGTGCCCGATGACATCTGCGTCATCGGGTTCGACGACATCCCGGTCGCGGCGCACGTGTGGCCGACACTGTCGACGGTGCGGGTCAACTTCGCAGAGCTCGGGCGGCGGGCGGTGACGCATCTGCTCGCGTCGATCGATCGGCACGAACCGCCGGTCTTCGAATTGCTCAGTCCGGAGCTCATCGTGCGAGAGTCCACAACTGCACAGGCAACACGTCGGTAACGATTCTGTAATCACCCCACAACGTCTTGACACTCGGCGTAACATCATCCACGATGTGAACGGTCACATGAGTGACAGAAGAACGATGACAGCGAGGTCGATCGAGTGGAACCCCAAACGAGCACGGCAGACGAAGCTCCGGTGCTGCAGATGCGCGACATCACCAAGGTCTTCCCGGGCGTCAAGGCTCTCTCGAACGTTTCGCTCACGGTGCGCCCCGCCACGATTCACGCGATCTGCGGCGAGAACGGCGCCGGCAAGTCGACGCTCATGAAGGTGCTCTCCGGGGTCTACCCCTTCGGCACCTACGACGGAGACATCATCGTCGAGGGCCAGGAGATGCGCTTCCGCGACATCCGAGCCAGCGAAGAGGCCGGCATTGTGATCATCCACCAGGAGCTCGCACTCATCCCTGAACTCTCGATCACCGAGAACATCTTCCTCGGCAACGAGCTGCGCCGCGGTCTGAGCATCGACTGGCAGGAGGCGCGCACGCGCACCGCCGAGCTGCTGCACCGCGTCGGGCTCCGCGAAGATCCCGACACCCCCATCAAGACCCTCGGCGTCGGCAAGCAGCAGCTCATCGAGATCGCGAAGGCACTGAACAAGAACGTGCGCCTGCTGATCCTCGATGAGCCGACCGCGGCGCTCAACGACAACGACTCCGCGCACCTGCTCGGCCTCATCCGCGATCTGCGCGAGCGCGGCATCGCCTCAATCATCATCAGCCACAAGCTCAACGAGATCGAGCAGATCGCCGACGACATCACGATCATCCGCGACGGTCGCGTGGTCGAGACCCTCAACGTGCAGCAGGGCGGCATCAACGAGGATCGCATCATCCACGGCATGGTCGGTCGCTCGCTCGAGCACCGCTACCCCGATCGCACCCCGAATCCCGGTGAGGTGTTCTTCGAGGTACGCGACTGGGTGGTGCAGCACCCCACCGTGCCCGAGCGGTTCGTGTCGAAGGGGTCGAGCTTCGACGTGCGTCGCGGCGAGGTCGTCGGGATCGCCGGTCTCATGGGCGCCGGGCGCACGGAGCTCGCAATGAGCGTCTTCGGCCGCTCGTACGGTCGCTTCATCTCGGGCACGATCATCAAGGACGGCGTCGAGATCCACGTCCCTGACGTCCCCGCAGCCATCAAGCACGGCATCGCCTACGTGAGCGAGGATCGCAAGTCGCTCGGCCTCAACCTGCTCGACTCGATCAAGCGCTCCGTGGTCGCCGCCAAACTCTCGAAGATCACCCACCGCGGCATGGTCGATGCGCAAGAGGAGCGCATCGTCGCCGAGCGCTACCGCAAGTCGCTGCGCATCAAGACCCCCGACGTCAACAACGGCGTCGCGAGCCTCTCCGGCGGCAATCAGCAGAAGGTCGTGCTCGCGAAGTGGATGTTCACCGACCCCGACCTGCTCATCCTTGACGAGCCCACCCGCGGCATCGACGTTGGCGCGAAGTACGAGATCTACTCGATCATCAACGAGCTCGCGAACGCCGGCAAGGGCGTCGTCGTGATCTCGAGCGAGCTCCCCGAGCTGCTCGGCATCTGCGACCGCATCTACACGGTGTTCGAAGGGCGCATCACCGATTGCATCCCCGCCGACCAGGCCACTCCCGAGACGCTCATGCGCAGCATGACGTCGCTGAATGTAAAGGCACACGCATGACCACCACCGACACCACGGAGCAGCGCGGCTTCCGTTTCACCGACATCCGCAAGATGTTCGGCGGGGGCACCTCGACCCTGCGGCAGTTCGGCATCCTGGGCAGCCTCATCGCGATCATCCTGATCTTCCAGATCGCTTCGCACGGGCTCACCCTCTCACCGGGCAACGTCATCAACGTGATGCAGCAGTACTCGTACATCCTGATCCTCGCGATCGGCATGGTGATGGTCATCATCATGGGCCACATCGACCTGTCGGTCGGCTCGGTCGCGGCGTTCGTCGGCATCGTGGTCGCGAAGTCGATGGCGGAGTGGAACTTCCCGTGGTGGGCCGCAATCATTCTCGGCCTCGTGCTCGGCGCCCTCGTCGGCGCGTGGCAGGGCCTCTGGGTGGCCTACGTCGGCGTTCCGGCCTTCATCGTCACGCTCGCGGGCATGCTGTTCTTCCGCGGCGCGAACCAGTGGATCGGTGACTCGATCTCGGTGCCGGTGCCCAAGGAGTTCGTGGTGATCGGTGCCGGCTACCTGCCCGAGATCGGCGGCATCCCGATTCCCTACAACGTGCCCACGCTGATTCTCGGTGTGCTGGCCGCGGCCTGGCTGGTCTTCTTCGAATGGCGCATCCGTCGTCAGCAGAAGAAGATGGGGGCGGATCGCGCACCCCTCTGGGTGAGTGTCACCAAGGTGGTGCTGCTCTGCGCCGTCATCATCGGCGCAGCACTCCTCTTCGGCAGCGGTCGCCCCGGCACCAGCTTCCCGGTCTCGGGTCTCATTCTGCTGGCGCTCGTGATCCTCTACTCCTTCGTCACGAACCACACGGTGTTCGGCCGCCACATCTATGCGGTCGGCGGCAACCGCCAGGCCGCGAAGCTCTCCGGCGTCAAAGACCGCCGCGTCGACTTCTTCGTGATGATGAACATGTCGGTGCTCGCCGCCGTGGCCGGCATGATCTTCGTCGCCCGTTCACAGGCCTCCGGCCCGCAAGACGGCAACGGCTGGGAGCTCGACGCCATCGCGGCCGTGTTCATCGGTGGCGCTGCGGTCTCGGGTGGCATCGGCACCGTGATCGGCTCGATCATCGGCGGTCTCGTCATGGCCTTCCTGAACAACGGCATGCAGCTGCTCAGCTTCGGTGCCGACACCGTGCAGATGGTCAAGGGCGCCGTGCTGCTCGTGGCCGTGGGCATCGATGCGTACAACAAGCAGCAGGGCCGCCCCTCGGTGATCGGCTTCCTCACGAAGAAGCGCACTCCCGCCGGCGAATTCGGCTCCGTCGAAACCACCCCCATCGGCGCCCGTGCCATGGAGCAGGCGCCGCCCGCGGCCCCCACTCCCAGCGACGCCTCCCCCCAAACTTCTCCCGCCGACGACAGCGCGACGAGGGAACCCGGCTCTCGATGACGAGTGCCACCAGAAGATGACAGAAAGCGAATCGAATCAATGAATAAGAGAATCCTCCTCTCGACGGGCGCGCTGCTCGCCGCGGCGGCACTGGCGCTCACCGGCTGCTCTTCGGAGCGCGGTGGCAGCGATGCCGGCGGCTCGTCCGATTCCTCCGAAACCGCGACCGGCTTCGAGGCCGGCTCGACTATCGGCGTCGCGCTGCCCGACAAGACCAGTGAGAACTGGGTGCTCGCGGGCAAGCTCTTCACCGACGACCTGACGAAGGCCGGTTTCAAGGCCGACGTGCAGTACGCACCGGCATCGAACACCGTCGCCGAGCAGCAGAACCAGATTCAGGCGATGGTCACCGGTGGCGCGAAGGTCATCATCATCGGCGCGAAAGACGGCAAGCAGCTCGGCACCCAGGTGCAGGCCGCGAAGGATGCCGGCGCCACGGTGATCGCCTACGATCGCCTCATCGAGAACACCGATGCGCTCGACTACTACGTCGCGTTCGACAACTTCAAGGTCGGCCAGCTGCAGGGCCAGGCGCTGCTCGACGGGCTCAAGGAGCGCTCGGATCACGACGCACCCTACAACGTTGAGCTGTTCTCGGGTTCGACCGACGACGCGAACTCGGCAGTCTTCTTCAACGGCGCGATGGATGTGCTGCAGCCGAAGATCGACGACGGCACCCTCGTGGTCGGCTCGGGCCAGACCGACATCCAGCAGACGGCAACTGCCGGGTGGAAGGCGGAGAACGCGCAGAGCCGCACCGACACCTTGCTGACGGCGACCTACAGCGATAAGACGCTCGACGGCGTGCTCTCGCCGAACGACACCCTCGCCCGCGCGATCCTCACCTCCGTCGAGCAGGCCGGCAAGCCGCTGCCCGTCGTCACCGGTCAGGATTCTGAGGTCGAGTCGGTGCGCTCCATCATGGAGGGCAAGCAGTACTCGACGATCAACAAGGACACCACGCTGCTCGTCGAGCAGGCCGTCAAGATGGTCGGCCAGCTCCAGAAGGGTGAAGAGGTCGACGTCAACGACACCGAGCAGTACGACAACGGCTCGAAGGTCATCCCCTCGTACCTGCTCGATCCGGTGATCGTCACGAAGGAGAACGCTGCTGAGGCGTACAAGAACGTGCCGAGCCTGCTCGACATCGTGAAGGAATACGACAAGTAACCACCGCAGGGCTTCTCACGAAGTTCTCGCACTGAGCTGCGCCGGGGCACGGCAGGATCACTCCTCCGTTCCCCGGCGCAGCGTCGTTTCGAAAGGCTGCGCATGACCGACTCGCACTTCTCCATCGATACCCCCGAGCATCGGGCGTGGCTCGACGAGCAGACTCGCCTGCTTCTCGAGTTCTCCGAGCCGGCACTCGACCCCGAGGCGGGCTTCTCCTGGCTCGACGATGCGGGCAGCCCCGTGCCCGCCGAGGGATCGCAGCTCTGGCTCGCCGGCCGGTACACCTACTGCGCCGTGCTCGGACACCTGCTCGGGTTCCCCGGCCAGGCCGAACGCGTCGAGCACGGGCTCGCGTTCCTGCGCTCGGGCGCACTGCGCGACACGGCCGATGGCGGATGGTTCGTCACGGTCGGCGCGGCCGATCCTGCAGCGAATTCGACGTTGAAAGAGAGCTACGGGCATGCATTCGTGCTGCTCGCCGCTGCCTCGGCGAAGCTCGCCGGCTTCGACGCCGACGATCTCTATGCCGATGTGCTCACCGAGTTGGAGCGCTGGTGGGAGCCGGCGCCTCAGATGTACGCCGACACGTGGGACCGCGAGTTCACCACGCTCGACCCGTATCGCGGCGCGAACTCCAACATGCACCTCGTCGAGGCGGGCCTGCTCGCGTACGAGGCCGACGGCGACCCCCGACACATCGAGCGATCGACCGCGATCGTGCGCCGGCTCATCGGCGAGGTCACGGCGCAGAACGAGTGGCGTCTGCCCGAGCACTACCTCGAGGATTGGACGCCCGACCCCGAGTACGGCGCCGACTCCCCCGACAGCCACTTCCGGCCCTACGGTGCGACGGTGGGCCACTGGCTTGAGTGGGCGCGACTCATCGTGGCGCTCGAGACGGCGCAGCGCGCAGCACTCGGCGAGTCAGACTCGTGGTTGATCGACGCCGCGCAGAACCTGTTCCGACGCGCGGTCGCCGATGCCTGGGACGAGGATCGCGGCGGCTTCGCCTTCAGCACCGACTGGAGCGGGAACATTCTCAACGACCACCGCTTCCACTGGGTGATCGCCGAGGCCGTCGGCACCTCGGCCGTGCTCTACCGGGTGACCGGCAACTCGGAGTACGCCGACTGGTACGCACGCTTCTGGACGTACGCGGCCGAGCACCACATCGAGGCCGACGGGAGCTGGATCCACGAACTCGACGCCGATGGTGCGGCCGCGAGCGGCACCTGGAGCGGCAAACCCGACCTCTACCATGCGCTGCAGGCAACGCTGTTCGCGCAGTTCCCGGCCACGCACACGCTCACGCACGGACTGAGCTCAGGAGCGCGCGACCAGGGCTGATCGAACGCGAATGGAAGAGGGCCGGTGGCCGAGGAATTCCTCGGCCACCGGCCCTCTGGCGTGTACAGCTGAGCGCGACTACGCACCGACCGCCACGAGCACTTTGACCTGCTCAGGATCGTTCGACGCGTCGAAGGCCTGCTGCGCCTGCTCCAGCGGGAACACAGCGGTCACGAGCTCGTCGAGCGGCAGACGCCGCTCCCGCAGCAGCTCGATCGCCGCTTCGACGTCCTGACGCACGTACATGAGGTTGCCGAGCAGTGCGATCTCGCGATCCTGGACCAGCTCGAGGTCGATCGTCGTCGGGCCCGCGGGCACGCCGACAGTCATGACCGTGCCGCCCTTTTCGAGCAGATCGATCGCGAGACGCACGGTGGACTCGCGCGAGACGCAGTCGAAGACCACATCGGCTTTGCCACCGAGCTCGCGCAGGGCGACGTCCACCGCATCGGGCGCGCTCGAGTCGAAGCTGCCGGTCGCCCCGAGTCGCTCGGCGCGTGCGCGCTTCGACTCGAGCAGGTCGGCGACGACCACGTGCGATGCGCCGGCGTGGAGCGCGGCGATCGAGACGAACAGTCCGATCGGGCCCGCACCCAGCACCACGACGCGCGCACCGGCGAGGTCGCCGGCGCGGCGCACCGCGTGCATCGGCGTCGCGAGCGGTTCGATGAGGGCGGCCTCGCGGTCGCTCAGATCGTCGGGAAGCTCGATGACGCGATCGGCCGCAATGGTGAAGCGATCCGTCATGCCGCCCGGAGTCTGGCAGCCGAAGACGTCGAGCGTCGCGCAAATGTTGTAGCGGCCGCGCTGGCAGGGCGTGCACTCGCCGCACGCGAGGTTCGGCTCGACCACGACGCGCTTGCCGACGAGCTCAGCGGGCGCGTCGGCCCCGGCCGCCTCGACGACACCGATCACCTCGTGCCCCGGCCAGAACGGCAGCGACATGAAGGGGTGGCGACCGTGCGCGGCGTGCACGTCCGAGCCGCAGATGCCCACGATGGTGGAGCGCACGAGCACATCGCCCAGGCCTGCGACGGGCGCCGCAACCTCTTCGACACGGATGTCATCTGCCGAGTTCACGACAATGCGTCGCACGGCGTTCTGCACGTCGCCCATCAGACTGCCGTGTAGCCGCCGTCGGCGACGAGCACCGACCCGGTGATGAACGAGGCGGCGTCACTCGCGAGGAAGACGACGCTCGGCGCGATCTCCTCGGGCAGGGCGAAGCGCTGCTGCGGGGCGTCCTCGATCCAGTAGCGCTGGAACTCGGGGTTGTCGACCGGAGCCATCTCGGTCTTCACGTAGCCCGGTGCAACGGCGTTGACGCGGATGCCGAGCGGAGCCCACTCGACCGCCAGCGACTTGGTGAGGTGGTGCACAGCGGCCTTCGACGCGTTGTAGGCCGGCTGCATCTGCGGCCGGTTGACGATGAGACCCGACATCGATCCGATGTTCACCTGCGAACCGCCGCCGATCTCGCGCATGTGCTCGCCGACCGCGATGCTCGCCTTCCAGAGTGCTCGCACGTTGAGGTCCCAGACGGCATCCCACTGCTCGTCGGTGACGCCCCACGACTCGCCGTGGAAGCAGGTGCCGGCGTTGTTGACGAGGATGTCGATCTGCCCGAGGCCGGCCTTGGCCTCGTCGACCATGCGGGTGATCTGCGCATCGTCGGTGATGTCGGCGGTGATCGCGACGAACTCGTGGCCGGCGGCCGCAGCCTCGGCGACGACCTGCGCGTTGCGCTCGGCGCTGCGGCCGACGATCGCGACGCGGGCGCCTGCCTCGGCGAGCCCGAAGGCGAACGCCTTGCCGAGGCCCTGATTGCCACCGGTGACGAGGGCGGTTTTGCCCTCGAGGCTGAACGTAGTCATGTGCGTGTCCTTTTCGTGTGTTTCTGGTGTGGAACGTGTGTGATCACGGCGTCGTCGGCTCAGCGGCCGGGGTAGACGACCGACTTCAGACTGTCGGGGTTGGTGTCGCTCTCGAGTGCTTGCTCGACCTCGTCGAGGCCGAAACGCCCGGTCACGAGCGAGTCGAGGTCGACCTGTCCGTTCGCGACGAACTGGATCGCCACCGGCCAAGTTTCGGTGTAGCGGAAGATGCCCGTCACCGTGATCTCGCGGTTCTGGATGTCTTCGACGGGCAGCGTCATCTCGGGGTTGCCGAGGCCGACGAGCACCGCGGTACCCGCGGGGCGCACCGCGCGAATGCCCGACTGCACCGCGGGAGCGGCACCGCTCGCGTCGATGAAGGCGTCGATCGGCAGGCCGAAGTCGGCGGGATTCTGGGTGCGCGGGTCGATGGTGCGGGTCGCGCCGTACTTCAGGGCCCGCTCGCGGCGCTCCTCGACGAGATCGGAGACGATGACCTCTCCGGCCCCGAAGGCGCGCGCAGTCTGCGCCGTGATGATGCCGATCGGGCCGGCACCCGCGATGAGTACCGTCGAGCCGGGAACAATGCCGGCCTTGCGCACGGACGTGATCGCGACCGAGAGCGGCTCGAGCAGCGCTGCGGCCTCATCGGTCACAGAATCGGGCACGTCGTGGGCGAACATCGACTGGATGGTTACGTACTCGGTGAAGGCGCCGTCGATCGGCGGGGTGGCGTAGAACTCCATGTCCGGGCACAGGTTGTACCTGCCGATGCGGCACTCGCGGCAGTGGCCGCAGGGTCGCTGCGGTTCGATGGCGACGCGCTGACCCACGCGCGAGGCGTCGACGCCCGAGCCCACGGCGACGATGACGCCGCCGACCTCATGGCCGAGCACCAGCGGACCGTCGACGACGAAGTCACCGATGCGCCCCTCACGGAAGTAGTGGACGTCGGAGCCGCACACGCCCACCGCGCCCACGCGCACGAGCACCTCATCGGCCGCGGGCGTGGGAACGGGACGCTGCTCGATGGTGAGCTCACGCGTGCCGAGCAGCACGCTGGCGCGCATCTGCTGCGGAATCTCGGGGGTGGTCATGAGGCTTCTCCTTGGGGTGATACTGATGGGAATGCTTCCGGATGCGATGGGCCGAGCAGCGCGCGGCCGACGACGACGTGGTGCGCGCCCAACGCGAGCGCGCGCGCGGCGAGCCCCGCGTCGACGCCGCCGTCGACACTGACCCGAGTCGAGGGGGCGAGGTCGGAGACCCGTGTGAGCAGCTCGGGCCGCGCCGACTGCCGAGTACCGGGCTCGATGAGCATGACGAGGGTGCCGGTGGCGCCAGCGTTGCTGTCGACGTGCCGTTGCGCCTCGAACTCGTCCGCTGGGTTCACGACCGACCAGATCTCGCCGCCCGCCGTACGGAACGCGGAGCTCAGCTCGAGATCGGCCGCGTAGGGAGTGGGCAATGCGACACGCTGCACCCCGCCCTGCGACGCGCAGACCAGGAGGCGGCCGATCTCGTCGCGCACATCATCGTCTCTGACCGTCGCGGCGAGCACGATCACGTGCACCTCCAGCAGCGCGTCGGGGTAGCGCTCACCGAGCGCCACGATCAGTTCGGGCACGATGCCCAGATGCACCAGACCGTGGCGCTCATCGCGCCCGATGATGACATCGAGGTGCATCGGCAGACCTGCTCCGACAAACCGAGCCGCGGCTTCGTCGCGCGCGGCCTCGGGTGCCGAGTACAGGCTGGCATACACCGCGCCGTCAGGCAGTTCCGCGACCCAGCCGGCGTGCGGCAGCGGCGCTGCGAGTTCACGCGTGCGATCAGCGGCCACACTCATGCCCGACTCCGGTCAAGCGATTCGACTGCAGCGACCTCGGAGTATCGGGCGAAGCGCTCGGACGATCCACGCCGTGGTTCGGCCGATACTCGGCGCTCCGGCTTCCAGCTCTCTGCGAGCTCCGCAATCGGTGCCCCGGTGACTACCGATGCCGCTTGCACGGCCGCCCCGCGCGCGACCGCTTCAGGGGCGTCGACGAGATGCACCGGTTTGCCCAGCGCATCGGCGAGGATCTGCCGGGTCGCTGACGAACGCGCGGCACCGCCGATGGCGATGACCTCACCATCGGTGCGCACCCCGCAGCGTTCGACGTGCGACAGGCCGGCGACGAGCCCGAACACCACGCCCTCGTAAGCCGCGCGCGCCAACTGCTCGCGCGTGGTCTCGGTCGTGAGGTCGGCGAGCAGTCCGGCAGCCAGCGGGCGATTGGGCGTGCGCTCACCGTCGAGGAACGCAGCGAGTACGGGCCCCTCCTGGCCGGCGGCGAGCGCGAGTTCCGAGAGCTCGTCGTGGTTCGTCCCCATCAGGCGCGCGAACGTATCGACGACCTTTGCGCCGTTCAGCGTGCAGACGAGGGGCAGGAACCCACCGGTCAGGTTTGCGACGCCGTTCACGAGCCCGCTGGGGTCGCGCACCGGATCGGGAGTCGTCGAGAAGACGACACCCGAAGTGCCGAACGCGAACACCGCGTCGCCCTCAGCAATGCCGAGACCGAGCGCCGAAGCGTGCTGATCACCGCCGCCGGCGGAGACCAACGCCGGCTCGGTGATCCCGAGCTCGACCATCGCCTCGGCAGTCGTCGACCCGGCGACGCCCTCGGGCGCCAACACCTCGGGCAGCAGGCTCGCCCAGTCGCGCGAGTCATCGATGAGTGCGAGGTGGTCGAGCAGGTAGACGTTGGTCGCGGGGTCGAAGTAGCCGGTGCCCGATGCCTCCGACCGGTCGGTCGCGAACGCGCCCGTGAGCCGGTACGTGAGGTAATCGTGCGGCAGCAGGATCGTCGCGAGGCGGGCGAAGTTCTCGGGCTCGTGCGCCGCGAACCAGGCCACCTTGCTCAGCGTGAACGCCGCGGTCGGCAGGGAGCCGGTCGCGGTGATGAGCTGCTCAGCGCCGATGCGTGCCGTCAGGCTGCGCAACTCGGCGTCGGTCGTCGTGTCGTTCCAGAGCTTGGCGTCGCGGATCACATCGCCGTTCGCGTCGAGCGGCACCATTCCGTGGCACTGACCGGCGACGGAGATCGCCTGCACGCGCACGGGGCCGGCCTCGGCGAGCGCCGCGCGGAACGCACTGACGAATGCCGACCACCAGGCGCGCGGATCTTGCTCGCTGCGCGGCGGGGCGACAGGCGGGTGCGGTGCGGTGGCTCCAGAAACACGGCGCCCATCGGCGATCGCGAAGAGCTCGACCTTGCACGACTGCGTCGAAGTGTCGACGCCGGCCACGACCGAGATCATGCCTGAGCCTCCTGCACCGGAACCGAGACGGCGTCGGGCAGATCTTGCTGCTGGCCCACGATTCCCGCGGGGTGGATCTGCACGACCTCTTCCCAACTGAATCCGCGCAGGCCCATCAGCGTCACCGTGAGCGCGTCACCCCAGGCTCCAGCGACAAGCGTGCTGCCGAGGGCGATGAGCCCACCGGCATCGGCCTCGATCGGGTCGGTCGTGATGTGCACCACCCGCGACGCGGCGGCGGCGAACGGCGACTCCGGACGTTCCGTGACCGCGATGACGTCGGTGCCGCGTTCGACGAGGCGCTCCGCAAGCTGCGTGAGCTCGGCCGACTGCCCTCCCTTCGAGAAGGCGATGACGAGATCGTCGGGCGTGACCGCTCCCATGCCGCCGTGCAGCGCATCTTGCGACGGCAGATAGAACGACGGGGTGCCCGACACCGAGAGGAGATGAGCGAGGCGCTCGGCCATGATGCCGGAGGTGCCGGCACCCGTGGTGACGATCTTGCCCGTGCACCGCTGTACGGCTCCGACGACCTCGGCGAAGTCGTCGTTGATCTGCTCGGCCAGATTGGCGAGGGCCTGTGATTCGCGAAGGATCGCCTCTCTGGCGTGCTGCACGAGGTCGGCTGCGGTTGCGCTCATATGATTGACCTAATCTCTCATTTGTTGCATTTACTCTATCGCCTTGGGCGGATTGAGGCGACTTCGCTTCGGGCAATCTGCCCGGAACGAACCCCGCGATGTGAGAGGATGACCCCTCGAGAGGAGACGCCCATGGAGCCCGGCCCCAACCGACTCGTCGAAATGGCCCACGTCGCCCGCGAACACTTCATCAATGACGTCCCGATGGTGGAACTTGCGGCGCGCACCGGCATGTCTCGATTCCGCGTCGCCCGCCTCATCGCCGAGGCCCGCGAACTCGGCGTGCTGCGCATCAGCATCGGTGAACCCCAGGCGCTCGCTCGCGATGAAGTCGCCGAACTGCGGCGTCGATACGGGCTGCGCGAGATCCGATGCGTGACGCTCCCCGACGACGGCGACGATCCCGCCGGGTTGCACGACGCGCTCGGCCGAACCGCCGCCGAGTACCTTGAGTCTTCGGTTCGCGCGGGCGAAGTGCTCGGATTCGCAAGCGGTCGCACACTGGGGGCGATCCCGCGCCATCTGCACGCTCTGCCCGTCTGCGACGTCGTGCAGCTCACCGGGCTCTCGGGCCCGCCTGGCGAGACCGCAGGCGATCTGGTGCGCGCGGTCAGTGCGATCTCGACGGGTGCCCCCGCACCGCTGTACGTCCCCCTCGTTGCCTCCGATGCCGAGGCCGCTACCGTACTCGAGCGGCAGACCGGCGTCGCCGAGACACTGGCACGCATGCCCGAGGTGACGCGCGCCATGCTCGCGCTCGGGAGCTGGGTTCCCGTGGTGTCGCAGCTCGTCGACTCGATCACCGAACCCGAGGCGCAGGCATTGATCGCGAGCGGCGTGCGCGCCGATGTCGGCGCCTCGCTCTTCGACGAAGCGGGCGAACGTGTTTCCGCGCTCGACGACCGCACCATCGCGATTCCGTTCTCGGTGCTGCGGAGCATCCCCGAGATCGTCGTTGTGGCCGGCGGCGCCGAGAAGCATGCGGCACTGCGCGCGGTCCTGCGCGCCGGTTTCGTCACGACGCTCATCACCGATCGTGCATCAGCACTCTCACTGCTCGCTGACACACACGGAAACTGACAGCGGCGGCCCGCTCCCCTGCCCGGGAGCGAACCGCCGCTGATCATGTGTTACTTCTCCTGGCCGGGAAGACCCTCGTAGGCGATATCGCCAGTCTTGAGGTTCTCGGCAATCAGGTCGCTCAGTCCGTCAAGGAAGGCCGGGCGGTCGTTGACCACGTGGTCGAGCGCGTCGTCGACGTTCTCCTTCGTGATGGGAGGCATGGTGTAGACGAGGTTGTTGTCCACGTCCTCGCCACGCGCGATCGCCGCGCCGACCGCAACGCCGGTCGCGAGCTGCACGGTGCCGTTCTGCAACGAGGTGCCGATGAAGTCACCGCTCTTGACAGCGTTCAGGCCATCCTCGATGCCGTCGATGCCGACGACCGGAACATCGTCCATGCCGGCTTCGCGCAGCGCCTGCTTGGCACCGAGACCCATGTCGTCGTTCTGCG
Source organism: Leucobacter japonicus (assembly GCF_001273855.1). Taxonomy (NCBI): domain Bacteria; kingdom Bacillati; phylum Actinomycetota; class Actinomycetes; order Micrococcales; family Microbacteriaceae; genus Leucobacter; species Leucobacter japonicus. Next base: position 58,089 of record NZ_JHBX01000107.1, read on the forward strand.
AGATCACGCCGTCGATGTCATCGCCGAATGCCGAGATCCAGTTCTTGACCTTGTTGACGGCCTCGTCGCGGCTCCAGTTCGCGGTGTCCTTGGCGAGCACCTTGACGTCGGGGTTCTTCTCGAGCACCTGGTCGATACCGGCGCCGCGGTTGATCTCGCCCGAGCCGCCGAGGGGGCCCTGCAGAATGACCACGTTGCCCTTGCCACCGAGCTCGTCCATCATCATCTCGGCTTCCTGAGCACCTGCGGCCACGTCATCGGGCTGCACGCTGCCGGCGACGTCCTCGTTGTTGAGGGTCGCGTTGACGTCGAGGAAGGGGATGCCGGCTTCCTTCGCCGCGGCAACCTGGGGCTGCAGCGTGTCGGCCTGCACCGGCACGACCATGATCGCGTCGACCTTGGCCTGGATGAACTGATCGACCTGGGTCGCCTGCGTGGAAACGTCCATCTTCGCGACGTTCCAGAGGATCTCGATGTTGTTGTCTTCGGCGTAGCGGTCGATGCCTTCCTTGCCTTCGGTGATGAAGGAAGACATGTCGTAGACGCTGACACCGATGGTGACGCGCTCCTTGCCGCTGTCATCCGCGCCCTGCTGCGCTGCAGGATCGCCGGCGCCACAAGCCGCGAGCGACAGCGCTGCTGCGCCGGCCACGACGACCGCGAAGCTGCGGGTCATTCGGGAGGTGAACTTCATGGGGAACTCCATTTCAGTGTTGGGTAGTGCGGTGAGAGGGAGCGCCGTGCCTCATCCGCGAGGCACGGCGACGTTCAGGATCGCCGTCGTTTACTGGCCCAGACGTCAACCGCCACGGCGGCCACGATCAGCACGCCCTTGATCACGTCCTGCCAATATGCGGGGACGGTCAGGATGTCGAGGCCGTTGTTGAGCGTCTGGATCAGCAGCAGGCCGAGCGCGGTACCCCAGACGGTGCCGCGACCGCCCATGAGGCTGGCGCCGCCGATGACGACGGCCGCGATCGCGTCGAGCTCGTAGCCCTGACCGAGGTTCGGCGATCCGCTGATGACGCGCGACGAGAGCATGATGCCCGAGAGTCCGGCGAGCGCACCGCTGATCGCGTAGACGCTGAACAGCACGCGGCCCGTCTTGACACCGGCGATCTGCGCGGCAAGTGGGTTGCCGCCGACGGCGTACACGCGCAGACCGTAGCTCGTGCGGCGCATGATGAGACCGAAGCCGAGGATCGCAATGATCATCAGGATCACGGGGATGGTGAGGCCGAAGACGCGGGTGTTGGCGAACTGGCCGTACTCCGCGGGGAGTCCGTTGATGGGCGCACCGTCGCCGAGCACGAAGGCCAGGCCGCTGGCGAGCGTGAGCATGCCGAGTGTTGCGATGAACGGCGGCACCTTCATCACCGAGACGACGAAACCGTTGACCGACCCTGCGGCGAACCCCACCGCCACGGCGACGACCGGGGCCAACCAGAGCTGATCGGGCGCGGCCTTCGCCGTGACAGCCGCGGCCATGGCGCTCAGCGCGATCACGCTGCCGACCGACAGGTCGATGCCGCCCGTGAGAATCACGAGCGTCTGCCCCAGCGCGATCAGCGCGAACGGTGCGGCGGCGATCAGAATCGTCGTCACGTTGTCCACGGTGCCGAAGCGCGCACTGCGGTAGAGGAAGAAGGCGATGATGAGCAGCATCACGATCACCATCGCGTACCGGATGGCGAGTTCGCGGAACCAAGGGCCCGAGAATCGGCGCAGATCGCCGCTCTCGGACACCGTCCGCATCACTTCAGTCTTCGTCGGGTTCGACATGTCATGCGTCCTTTCGCGGGGCCTCGGCGGCCATTCCCGCTTCAGTGGCTTCGAGTCCGCTGGCGAGGCGGAAGATTCGGTCCTGCACCTCGGCGCGGGAGAGGTCGTCGGCGGAGAGTTCCCCGGCAACCGCGCCGTCTCGCAGCACGAGCGCGCGGTGCGACAGGCTGAGGATCTCGGGCATATCGCTCGACGCCATCAGCACGGCCATACCGCTCGCCGCCAGGTCGACGATGATGCGGTAGATCTCGCTGCGCGCGCCGACGTCAACGCCGCGCGTCGGCTCGTCGAGCAACAACACGTCGACGTCGTCGGTGAGCCACCGGGCGAGCACGACCTTTTGCTGGTTGCCGCCCGACAGTGTTTCGAGCGACTGATCAAGACCGCGGCTGCGCAGGCGCACCGAGTCCATGACCTCCGAGATCTTCGCCCGGCGCGCCCGCTGGCGCAAGAAGCCGGCGATCGAGAACTGGCCGAGGCCCGGCAGTGTGCCGTTGTCGAGCACCGACATCGGCAGTACGGCTCCGGCCCCCTTGCGGTCCTCAGGTACGAGGGCCATCTTGGCGTTGATCGCGGCTGACGGCTCGCCCGGCTTCACCTTCGCGCCGCGCACACGCACCTGGCCGCTTTCGGAGCGGCGCACACCGAATACGGTCTCCATGAGCTCGGTGCGGCCGGCTCCGACGAGCCCGGCCAGGCCCACGATTTCTCCGCGGCGCACGCTCAGCGTGATGGGCTCGGCGGCGCCCGCGACCTGAAGCGCGTCGAGTTCGAGCAGCACTTCATCGGAGGGAACGCCCCGGTCAGGGAAGAGGTCTTCGAGCTCGCGACCGATCATGGCCGTCACGATGTCGTCATCGGAGAGGTTCGCGAGCGGCTGGTCCTCGACCAGGTCCCCGTCACGCAGCACGATCACCCGATCGGCGATCGCACGGATCTCCTCCATCTTGTGCGTCGTGAAGAGGAGTGCCACGCCGCGCTTCCGCAGCATGTCCATGACTTCGAGCAAGCGGCCGACCTCGCGCTCGGAGATCGCACTCGACGGCTCATCGAGGAGGATCACACTCGCGCCCGTGTTGGTCGCTTTGACAATCTCGATGATCTGACGGATGCCCACGGGCAGATCACCCATGCGCTTGCGCGGGTCGACGGCGAGCCCGAAGACCGCCAGCTGATCCCGGGCCGCATCGATCATCGCGCCTCGGCGCAGCCCCAATGGGCCGCGCAATTCGCGGCCGATGAAGAGGTTCTCGTAGACCGAGAGCTCAAGGATCGAGGCGAGCTCCTGCGGCACGATGGCGACGCCGAGCCTGTGGGCGGCCTGCGCGTTGCCTGCGGGAAGGGGCGTGCCCTGCACGTGCACCGTGCCGGCGTCCGGTCGGTACTGGCCCGAAGCAATTTTCATGAGCGTCGATTTGCCGGCGCCGTTCTCGCCGGCGAGTGCGGTGATGGTGCCCGCCTCGAGGGTCAGGGAGATGCCTCGCAGCACCGGCACACCACCGAACCCCTTGATGATGCCCGCGCACTCGAGCAGCGCGCCCGCAGGTGCGGTCGCAGGCTCGTTCGCTTGCAAGTCACTCATGATGCATGCACCTCTCTCCACGGCGAGCGGAGGTTTCTCGTCGTTCCAACTCTGGGTCGCAGCGTTCGCGACCCGTATAGGTTTCTACCACGAGTTGTAACATCTGAGAAACACTCGCGCACATTTGAGCGATGATACAGTCATCATGACCCGCACCACCAGCCCAACGAAAGTGCCCGATGAGCGAATCCGAGCGACGCATGGCCCTGGTGGCGACGCGCCACTACATTGATGGGCTTTCGCGCATTGAAATCGCTGATGAGCTGGGCATTTCGAGGTTCGTCGTCGCCCGGCTGCTCGAGCAGGCGCGAGAGCGCGGGGTCGTCCGATTCGAGATCGCGTCGCCCGACGATATCGACCTGACGCTCTCCGCACAGCTGCGAAGCGCGTTCTCACTTCGTCACGCAATTGTTGTACACGCACCCAGCGGCGCAGACATCACCATGAAGGAGAGACTCGGTACTGCCGCTGCTCGACTCCTCGAGGAGGTACTCCGTCCGGGTGAGGTGCTCGGACTCGCAGCCGGCCGCACACTGCGGCAAATGGTGCGGGCCTGTGAACAGCTGCCGCTGGTAGACGTGGTGCAGCTCGAGGGAGTCGCAGCAGGGTTGCACGAGAGCGGCGTCGAACTCGTTCGTCGTGCCGCACGCGTCTCCGGCGGCACCCCACACGCCCTCCTCGCCCCGCTGCTCACCCGCACGGCAGAATCGGCTGCGCTGCTGCGCGATGAACCTGCGGCCCGCGACACCTTCTCGCGTTTCGCCGATGTCACCACCGCCGTCGTCGGCATCGGGAGTTGGAACCCCGAAGACTCGCAGGTGTCGATGCTCGCCGATCAACTCGGAATCAGGGATTCGCTGCTCGAGGCCGGCGTCCGCGCCGACCTGGGTGCCGTGCTCCTCGACGTCGATGGCCAGGTCATCGAGCAAGCCACGGCGCAGAGCATCGGCATCGACGCTGACGGGCTCCGCCGCGTCCCCCATGTTCTCGCCGTCGCAGGCGGCCCGCTCAAATTCGTCGCCGTGCGGGCAGCGCTGCGGAGCGGCCTTATCCATTCCCTCGCCTGCGACGCGATCATGGCCCAAGCACTGATCGCCGACGCCACCCCAACCGATTCCGCACAGAGGAGCGATTCATGATGTTCGAGGACCTGCGCGGGCGCACCGCCGTTATCACCGGCGGAGGGCGCGGCCTCGGCTTCTCTCTCGCAGAAGCCCTCGCTGGTCAGGGCGTTCACGTCGCCCTGCTCGACATACTCCCAGAGGTATCCGCGCACGCAGAGGAACTGGCCGAGAAGTTTGGCGTGCGCGCGATCGGCATCCCCACCGACGTGACCGATCCCGACCAGATCGAGGCGGCCTTCGACCGTGTCACCGCGGAGATCGGAACACCGCAGATTCTGCTCACCGCTGCAGGAATCACCCTGCTCGAGGCAGCGGTCGACATCGACGCGACCCAGTGGCGACGACTGCAGTCCATCAACGTCGACGGCACGTTCTTCGTCGCTCAGGTGTTCGCTCGGCGCCTGATCGCTGCGAACCTCGCAGGTTCGGCGATCCTCGTCTCATCGATGTCGGCCAAAGTCGTCAACGTGCCGCAGCAGCAAACCGCCTACAACACGTCAAAGGCAGCAGTCGACCATCTCACCCGGTCACTCGCCGTCGAGTGGGCGGGCAACGGCATTCGCGTCAATGCAATCGCGCCGGGGTATTTCCTCTCGGACATGACGAAGCAGTTCACCGAGTCGAACCCCGAGCTCGCCGCCGACTGGACGTCGCGCATCCCGCTCGGCCGCATGGGCGACCCCGGCGACCTCCACGGGCTCGTCGTGTTTCTCGCCTCGGATGCCTCGTCCTACGTGACGGCGCAGTCCATCGTCATCGATGGCGGGTACACTGCGCTCTGATGAGCAATGCAGCTTCGGGCATCGCCCGACCACCCCAGAGTCCCCGCGCCGTCGTCTTCGGCGAAGCCCTCGTCGATGTGATCGACGGCACCGCGTTTCCCGGCGGATCGCCGCTCAATGTTGCCGTCGGGCTCAGCCGGCTCGGGGTCACCACGCGCCTGGCGGCTCGTTTCGGCGACGACGCGCACGGAGCATTGATTGCGGAGCATCTGCGAGCTTCTGATGTCGTGTTCCCCGAACCCGTCGCCGGCGCCACGACATCGCGGGCAGAGGTGGTGCTGAACGAGGCCGGACAGGCGCAGTACGCATTCACGCTCGACTCCGCCCTCCCCGACACCCCGCTCGATGGCGTCGAGCTGGTGCACACGGGGTCACTGGGCGCTGTTCTCGCACCGGGGTCAGACACGGTCGTGCGCGCCTTCGCGTCCGCGGCAGACACCCTGCTCACCTACGATCCGAATATCCGCCCTGCGCTCATGGTCGATCATGCCGCCACCATGCGACAGGTCGAAACCCTCGCCGCGGCGAGTCACATCGTCAAGCTGAGCGACGAAGACGCCGAGTGGCTGTACCCCGGGCGGTCGACCGACGACGTGCTCGAGCGCTTCGTGTCGCTCGGGGCGAAGCTCGCGGTACTGACGCGCGGCGCAGCGGGGTGCCTCGCGCGCACCACCTCCGACGCATTCACCGTGCCCGCCCCGAGCATTGTCGTCGCAGACACGGTGGGAGCGGGCGACTCGTTCATGGCCGCCCTGTTGTCCGCAGTGCTCGACGGCCCGCTCGCGGCGTCGCTGCGTTCGACGTCGGTGCCGGATCCCGACGACGTCACCCGCGCACTCGAGTTCGCCGTCCGCGCCGCCGGCATCACGTCGTCGCGCGTCGGGGCGAACCCGCCTTGGGCGCACGAGCTCGTCGCAGAGCGAGAGGTCGACGGATAGCGGGAGGTCGACGCGTGCGCTCAGCGCGAACACGTTCGGGCTCCGATCCGCATTCATTTCCAGCCACTTCATAGCAAACAATCAGAGACTGAGACGCATGAACACTCAGCCAAAGGGACCCCGGATTCTCATCGTCGACGACGAACCCAGCATCCGCGAGCTGCTCAGCACGAGCTTGCGCTTCGCCGGGTTCGGAGTGCGCGCGGTCGGCAACGGCGCGCAGACCATCTCGGCCGTGCTCGAAGAGGAACCCGACCTCATCGTGCTCGATGTCATGCTGCCCGACATGAACGGGTTCAGCGTGACGAAGCGGCTTCGATCTGCCGGCTACACCGCTCCCATCATCTTCCTGACGGCAAAAGACGACACGGAAGACAAAGTCGAGGGGCTCACCGTTGGTGGTGACGACTACGTCACCAAGCCGTTCAGCCTGGACGAGATTATCGCCCGCATCAAGGCCGTGCTGCGTCGCACGATCCAGGAGGACGAGGATTCGGTGCTCAGCGTCGGGCCCATCACGATGGATCAGGATACGCACGAGGTCACCGTGCAGGGCGCCTCCGTTGAGCTCTCCCCCACCGAGTTCAAGCTGCTGCGCTACCTGATGCAGAATGCGAACCGCGTGCTCTCGAAGGCACAGATCCTGGATCATGTGTGGGAGTACGACTTCAACGGCGACGCCGGCATCGTGGAGTCGTACATCTCGTATCTACGTCGCAAGCTCGATCCGCTCACCGAAGATTCACTGATCCAGACCAAGCGCGGATTCGGGTACATGCTGAAGACCGAAGCGAAGTAGCGTGGCTCGGCCCAACTGGACCGAGCGTTGGGCCGACATCTCGCTCCGCGCGAAGATCACCGGCGTTACGGTCTTCATCCTCTTTCTCGGGTTGATCGTCGCGGGGGTCGGCACGCTCGCCGTACTGCAGCCCATGCTCAGCTCGAACCAGACGCAGGCCCTTGAGCGTCTGCGCGCCGACCCGACCAATGCGCTCGGCCCGCTCGCAAATGTCAACGGTTTGCGTGCGCAAGACATCACACAGGCGCCGCAAGGCTACTACGTCGCCCAGCTCGATTCGTACGGCAACATCGTGCGCGACAACACGCTGAGCGCCGACGACAAGAGCGTGCCGGTGGTGCCCGAAGGCGTGCTCTCGACCGACGCGGTGCTGCATGAGTTGGCGAACGGCATCGTGCCGCTCTACGCGGCGGATGGCACGAAGTGGAACGGCGTCGTGAAGCCGATCACTGAGAAGGGCCAGGTCGGCGGCGCACTGCTCGTCGCCATCTCGACTGCGCCCGTCACGCAGACGGTGGCGCAGTACATCATCATCTTCACCGGGTTCGGCATCGCAGTGATTCTGCTCGGCGCCGCACTCACACGCCTGCTCGTCACGGCGACGTTCCTCCCGCTCGCCGAGGTCGAGCGCACCGCGCTCGAGATCGCCCGCGGCGACTACTCCAAGCGCATCATGATCTCGAGCCCGCACACCGAGGTCGGGCACCTCGGTCAATCGTTGAACATCATGCTCGACCGGCTCGACGGATCGCTGGAAGACCGGGCCCGCACCATCGAACGCATGCGCCGCTTCATCGGAGACGCCAGCCACGAGCTGCGCACGCCGCTGGTCTCGGTGCGCGGGTACGCCGAGCTGTATCGCATGGGCGCACTGCAAGAAGACGAGAACATCTCGCAGGCGATGGAGCGCATCGAGAAGGAAGCGATTCGCATGACCTCGCTCGTCGAAGATCTGCTCGCGCTCGCCCGTCTCGACGAGCGCCGCCCGCTCGAGCTCGCGCACCTGCCGCTGAACCAGCTGGCAACAGACGCCGCGCTCGACGCGCGCGCGCAGGCGCCCGATCGCGAGGTGACGGTGGTCGCGGACCCCGCCGAGCCGTCCGTGATCGGCGACGAGCACAAGGTTCGGCAGCTGATGACGAATCTGCTCGGCAACGCGATGCGGCACACCCCCGACGGCGGCCCCATCGAGCTCGTGGTGTCGACGCCCACTCCTGAGCCTGACGGTAAGCCCGTCGCCCGGTTCGAGATCGTGGACCACGGTGAGGGCGTGCCCGAACAGATCCGAGACAAGATCTTCGGACGCTTCTGGCGCGCCGATACGTCGCGCAACCGCGAAACCGGCGGCTCGGGTCTCGGTCTCGCCATCGTGCGGTCGATCGTCGACGCCCATGGGGGCACGGTCAGCGTCCACGAGACGCCAGGTGGCGGTGCGACGTTCCGCGTCGACCTGCCGGGTGCCCCGGCCTCCGACGACACGGTGCCCGTGCCCCGCCTCGAGTAGAGCCCCGGGCGCGAGCGAGGACGCGGAGCCCGGTGCTCGCGCCCGGGGCTCCGCGCCTTTCGTAGCACAGGAGAAATTCTATTTTGCGGTACGTTTCCCGGCACGACCTCCGCATAACGAGATTTCTCCGCTGCGACGAGGTGCGGGTTGAGCTGCCATGCCCCGACCCCACGCCCAACCTGTGGCTCCGAGCATTGTCTCCGCAGGGTCAGCACTGTGAGCACGCTGCCATGATGAGACGCTGCACCTCGGGCCAGTCTTCGAAGATTTGACGGTACGACACTCGAATAACCACATACCCGGCAAGCGTGTGGCGCACGTCTGAGACATTATCGCGATCGCGCTGGCGGCCCGTATGCGTCGCGCCATCGACTTCCAGAACAACGTTCCGCTCAATCAGGAAATCCACCCGGCGCCCGAGTACCCAAGCCTGAGGCACGACATGCAGCCGCAGCGCCCTGAGCCGGCGAAGGACGTAGCTTTCCAGGCCTGAACCGGAGAACAGCGTGCACGTTTCGAGAACGCGCCGAGCTGTGCCGCGGTACGGGAGCCTTACGAGCGCATCCTTTGACACCAATTCCTGCTGCAACGCCGACTCCCAGATTGCGAGCGCCTCTTCGTACGGCTGGCATCTTGCTATATAGTTCAACGCATTCTCGATCGAGTCGACCACAGCAAAGGGTTCCCTCCGAAACACTGGGCGCCCCCAGTGCACCGTGCCGCAGTCGGCCTGTGCGTGTGCGTGCGGTGACCGCGCCGCAAGGTGCGGTTGATCTGCGTGGCGCACCCAAAGCCCGAGCCTCTGCGCCAAAGACACGCATGTGATGGACATGCCATGTTGCAGTGCGTGCACGAGGTCGGAGTCGGCATCGGGCAATGCCACCCAGCCACGCGCAGGGCGCACCACCTGCCGTCGTGCGCAGGCGGTGCGCAACTGGTGAACGGTGATTCCGCGTTCGAAGAGTTCACGTGCGCGGATCACGCCTCCCGCACGTCGCATTTCAGCCTGGAGTTCCATCGCTCCAGCCTGCAGCCAGTCAAGCTACTCCGATCTCGATCTTCCCTGATCTGTGGAGAGAATGGCACGCGATCTATGAACCGCGCATTGGGGAGGGAAGACTGCGACTTTCGTCGCACCGGAGATATTCGATGGTGCAGGTCTATTCGCCGTCAGAAGACCGTGTGGCGCAATTTCTCCTGGGCGACGGTAAATGCCTTGGGTGCACACAAGAGCAAGCGACGAAGGCCACCCCGACAGCCAAGCTCACCCCACTCCCCCAAAACGCACTGAGGGGCCGCGCCCGCAGGCGCGACCCCTCAGGAGGGAGGATTGGACTTAGAAGTCCATGCCACCGGTCGGGTCACCGGCGGGAGCAGCCGAAGCCGGCTCCGGCTTGTCGGCGACGACGGCCTCGGTGGTGAGGAACAGACCGGCGATCGACGCGGCGTTCTGCAGCGCCGAGCGGGTGACCTTTGCCGGGTCCAGGATGCCCTGGGCCACGAGGTCGCCGTACTCGCCGGTTGCGGCGTTCAGGCCGTGGCCGATGGGCAGGTTCGCGACGCGATCGGCCACAACGCCGGGCTCGAGGCCTGCATTGAGAGCGATCTGGCGCAGCGGTGCCTCGATGGCGGTCTGCACGATCTTGGCGCCCACAGCCTCGTCACCCGAGAGCTCGAGCGTGCCGAAGACGTCCTTGCCGGCCTGGATCAGCGCGACGCCGCCACCGGCGAGCACACCCTCTTCGACGGCTGCCTTCGCGTTGCGAACGGCGTCCTCGATGCGGTGCTTGCGCTCCTTAAGCTCGACCTCGGTTGCAGCGCCAGCCTTGATGACGGCCACGCCACCGGCGAGCTTCGCGAGGCGCTCCTGGAGCTTCTCGCGATCGTAATCGCTGTCGGTGTTGTCGATCTCGCGGCGGATCTGGGTCACGCGGCCCTGGATCGCCTCTTCGTCGCCGCCACCCTGGACGATGGTGGTCTCATCCTTGGTGATGATGACCTTGCGCGCGGTGCCGAGCATGTCGAGCGTCGCGTTCTCGAGCTTGAGGCCGACCTCTTCCGAGATGACCTGGCCGCCGGTGAGGATCGCGATGTCCTGCAGCATGGCCTTGCGACGATCGCCGAAGCCGGGAGCCTTGACCGCAGCCGACTTGAAGATGCCGCGGATCTTGTTGAGCACGAGGGTGGCGAGTGCTTCGCCCTCGACGTCCTCAGCGAGGATGAGGAGCTGCTTGCCCGACTGGATCACGGGATCGACGACGGGGAGCAGGTCCTTGATGTTCGAGACCTTGCTGTTGACGATGAGGATGTAGGGATCCTCGAAGACCGCCTCCTGGCGATCGGCGTCGGTGACGAAGTACGCCGACAGGTAGCCCTTGTCGAAGCGCATGCCCTCGGTCAGCTCGAGCTCGGTGCCGAAGGTGTTCGACTCCTCGACGGTGACGACACCTTCCTTGCCGACCTTGTCGATCGCCTCGGCGATCAGCTTGCCGATCTGCTCGTCAGCGGCCGAGATCGATGCGGTCGCCGCGATCTGGTCGGTGGTCTCGATCTCCTGAGCGTTCTCGAGGAGCTTCGCCGAGACGGCTGCAACAGCCTTCTCGATGCCCTTCTTGATCGCGATGGGGTCGCTGCCGGCCGAGACGTTGCGGAGGCCTTCGCGCACGAGCGCCTGAGCGAGCACGGTCGCGGTGGTGGTGCCGTCGCCTGCGACGTCATCGGTCTTCTTCGCGACCTCCTTGACGAGCTCAGCGCCGATCTTCTCGTAGGGATCGTCGAGCTCGATCTCCTTGGCGATGGAGACGCCGTCGTTGGTGATCGTGGGAGCGCCCCACTTCTTCTCCAGTACGACGTTGCGGCCGCGCGGGCCGAGCGTCACCTTCACGGCGTCGGCGAGGATGTTCAGGCCCCGCTCGAGTCCACGACGCGCTTCCTCATCAAACGCAATGATCTTTGCCATGTATTTCGCCCCTCCCGGACGTTCGAGATGTGGTCATCACCGTGCCGACGCGAGACGCCCGCGCACAGATGTTTAGCACTCAGTCAGATCGACTGCTAAGACCAATCTTGGCACTCTCACCCAGGGAGTGCAAGCGCTCGCGCTCGCGCTGAGCGAACACTCCGAGAACAGCTCACGGGCGAGCCCGTGCGCGCTTACTGCGCAGCCGCGGCGTCAGCCATTGCGCTCGCCGTGGCATCGCTCGCGACGGCGATCGTCGACGGATCAGTCGCAAGGCCCGTCGCCGGGTCGATCGGCCATCCCGTGGCGACGTCAATGTCCCACCCCGTCGTCGGGTCGATGTCGAGGCCCGTATCTGGGTTGATCTCGTTGCCCGTCGCGGGGTTCACTTCCCGCTGGGTCGCGCCCGTCGCATCGCCCTCGACCTCTGCCTCAGCGGTGGCGTCGCCGCCATTGGCAGCGAGCTGCGCGGCCTCATCGATGCCGGGCCCCTTGTAGTCGGCACCGAGCAGCACCACGAGCCGCACGCCGTACTTCTCGTAATCGGTCGACGTGTACGTGGAGACGCCGCCGAGCTTCTCGGCCAGCCCTGCGGCGGCCGGAGCATCGGCCGGGTCGGAATAGAACACCGCGGAGATGGCCACGTCGGCGGTCGCGGCACTCCCCGAGAACTCGATCGAGCCCCACTGCTGCTCGGTCACAATCGTGTCGAGCGCGGCCGCCAGATACTGCGTGGGCGTGCCGTTCAGAATCGCCACGGTGGCTGTCGGATCGAGTTCAGGCGTAATCTTCGCGTTGGCGGATCCGGACGATTCACCGGATGGTCCGAGGGAGAGCTTGCCGGTGCCACCGATGCCCTGCACTGCGAGAATGCCGAGCGTCGTGAGCACGGCGAACCCGAGGAGCCCGGCGATGAGGTACTGCCAGATGTAGCGGGGGCGAGCGGTGACGCGATGCGCGCCCACTCGGCCCGTGCGCTTCAGCCGATCGAACCGGTCTTCCGGGTACGTCTGACGGGCACTGGGACGTGATCCATCCACACTGGTCCGTTGCGCCACTCGGGTTTCCTTTGTCTGGGTTTGTTGCTGCCGTGCTCTCCGCACGCCGTTTGCGGGGCGAGATGCCCCCACACTACCTGTCATGACCTGCCAGTTCGATGACAGGGTCAGTGATTGCGGCGCGGAATCACAATCGGTCGCCCCGTGTCGGGGTCCGGGATCACCCGCACGGGCGCACCGTAGACGTCGGCGATGCGCTGCTCGGTGAGCACTGCACCGGGCGCGCCGCGTGCGACGAGCGCACCTCCCGCGAGAATCGCCACCTCGTCAGCGTACGCACCAGCGAGCGACAGGTCGTGAAGCACCACGATGACGGCGCGACCGGCCGCGGCGAGCTGCCGCGCGATCTGCAGCACCGCCTCTTGATGTTTGAGATCGAGCGCGGCCGTCGGCTCATCGAGCAGCACGACACGGGTCTCTTGAGCGAGCACACGAGCGAGCGATACCCGCGCTTTCTCGCCACCGGAGAGATGCGGAAACCCGCGACCGGTGAGGTGGGAGACGTCGGCCGCAACCGTGGCGTCACGAATTGCGCGTTCGTCATCTTCAGACTGGGGCGTGCCGATCCACGGCGCGCGCCCCATGTCGATGACCTGCTGCGCGGTGAACGAGAACGCCACCTGGTTCGCCTGCAGCAGCACCGCGCGGGCGCGGGCCAATTCGCGGGCGGGCCACGCATGCATCGCCCGGTCGTCGAACGTCACCGACCCGGCACTCGGGGTCACATCGCCGCACAGCACACTGAGCAGCGTCGACTTCCCCGCGCCGTTCGGGCCGACGAGCGCGAGCACCTCGCCGTAGCGCACATCGAGTGTCACTTCGGAGAGGATCGCCAGCTCACCGACGTGATAACTCACACCGGTGACCTGCTGTGCGACCTCGCCGGGGCGGGGCTCCGGAGTCGTCGAGACGCTCATGCCCATCCTCCTGCGCGTTTACGGTTGCGGCGGATCAGCCAGAAGAAGAACGGCCCGCCGACGAGCGACGTGAGCATGCCGATTGGCAGGTCTGCACCGTCGACGAGGGTGCGCGCCAGCAGGTCGGCGTAGATCAGCAGTACGCCGCCGCCGAGCAATGATGCCAGCAGCAGCATACGATGCGATGGCCCCAGAATCATGCGCATCAGGTGCGGCACGACGAGACCGACGAACGAGATGACACCGACGAAGGCGACGCCGACGCCCGTCAGCAGCGACACGAGCACGATCGACACGATGCGCAGGCGCTCCACGCGCACGCCGAGGTGGGCCGCGGTGCGATCGCCGAGCGAGAGCAGGTCGTATTGGTCGGCGAGCAGGATCGCCACGAACGCGGCAATCGCGGCCACGACCGCAACGATGACGACTTCGTTCCAGCGCGATCCGTTGAGCGACCCGAGCTGCCAGAACACGATCTGCTCGCGGCTGGCGGTGTCGCCGATGAACGTAAAGAGGGCCATACCGGCCCCGGCGAACGCGTTGATCGCGACGCCGGTCAGCAGCAGCGTGACGATCTCGGTGCGCCCCTGGGCCCGCGCGGTGAGGTAGACGATGAGAGTGGCCGCGAGCCCGCCGGCAAACGCGAAGACCGCGACCGTCCAGTTGCCGAAGGCGGTGACGCCGAGCGTGATCGACGCCGAGGCGCCCAGCGCTGCGCCCGATGACACGCCGACGACGCCGGGCTCCGCGAGCGGGTTGCCGAAGATCGCCTGCATCACGGCGCCCGCAACGGCGAGTGCTGCACCGACGAGCAACGACATGACGACGCGCGGGAAGCGGATCTGCCACAGCGTACGATCCATCAGATCGTCGGTGGGCGCCCAACTGTTGGTGATCCCGAGCTTCTGCAGAATGGAGCCGATGACCTCAGCGGGTCCGATTGAGAGCTGCCCCATTCCGGCGGAGAGCACGATGCCGATCGCGAGCAGGATCGCCGCCGCGATGATGACGATGGCTCCGCGGCCCGCGCTGCGGCGACCGAGGATCCGTTGGGTGGCGTTCGTCACGTGATGCTTTCTGTGCGGTGGGAGCGGCGTGAGCCGAAAGTGCCGCTGGAGCCGCGTGGGCGCCGACACAGTGTTCTATTGTATCGACGCCGCGACGCGCAGTCGGGTGGCGGCCTATTCGGCCGCGGGCGCGTAGATCGCCCGGGCGAGGGCGTCGAGAATGTCGGCCGAGCGCGGCCCGAATGAGAGAATCGTGCCGTCTTCCATATCGACGAACCGACGGTGCTCGCCCGCGGTGGTCACGGCGATGGCCGGCTTCTCCTCGAGCAGTCCGTCGACGCCGCCGACCGACTCGATGCCCTTCGTCATCACGAGGATGAGATCGGGGTTCGCTTTCACGAGCGCCTCGTCGGTCATCGGCTTCATGCCGTCCCAGCCCATGTCGGTGGCGACATCGACCCCGCCGAGCGCTTCGATCAGCTGATCGGCCCCCGACTCCTTGCCGAAGAGGTAGTACACGCCGGCGGTGCCGCGCAGGTAGACGAACGCGATGCGCAGCTTGCCGTCGGCATTCGCCGGAGCGATCTTCGCGATCTCCGCCTTCTTCGCGTCGACCTCGCTCGCGATGCGCTGGGCGAGCTGCTCCCCGGTCTCGGGGCTGCCGTAGATCGCAGCGACCTGCCGCGCGAGATCCTCGGCGCCGGCGAACGAAGCCTCGTTCTGCACGAAGACCACCTGGATGCCCACGTCTTGGAGCTGTTCGATCACGTCGCGCGGGCCGACCGTGCCGTCGGTGATCACGAGGTCGGGGTGCAGGTCGATGATCGCTTCGGCGTTCACCGTGTGGCCCCCACTGGTCACCCGCGGCAGATCACTCAGGCTCTCGAGCGTGGTCGACTGATCGACACCGACGAGGCTGTCGGCGAAGCCGAGGCCGGCGATCGTCACGGAGATGTTGCCGCCGAGATCAGCGGCGACGACCTTGTCGGTCGACTCGATGACGACGTCGCTGCTCGACCCGTCGGTCGCGTACGACGGCACGGTGGCGGGCAGCGTCTGCACCGGGTTCTCGGCAATCGGCTCGATCTCGGAGTGCTGCAGCACCGCCGTCGAGGGCCCTTCATATGCTTTCGGGTCGTCGAGCGTCTGCAACTCGGCGAGCGGCACCGAGGGCTGCGCAGACGCGCCCGAGGCCGCATCTCCCCCACCGTTCCCGGCAGTCGAGCACCCTGCGAGCAGCAGTGCAGCGGTCAGGATCGCTGCTGCCGTTGCCGGGATGCGTCGACCGCGGATCACTGCTGGTCTCCGAACAGCTTGTCAGTCGCCTGCGGGTTCGGCTGCTGCGGCGCCTCCGACTGCGGTGCAGCGGCCGGCGCTGCAGGCTTCGGTTTGCGCCCACCGAGCAGGATGCCGCCGGTGACACCGATCACGAGGATCGCGACGCCGCCGATGATGATCGGAAGCCAGGGGATATCGTTCGACGCCTGAGCCGGTACGGGAGTCTGCGTCGCCACCGGGGCGTCGGTCGTGGCCACGGCATCGCTCGCATCCGCAGCGTCGGATGCAGCGACCTCCCCACCGGCAGAATCCGCGCAGCTCGCGAACTGCAGGTCGACCGCGATCGGGTCGAGATCGATGTCTGCCTCGTAGAATCCGGCGAACGCCTTCGCCCCTGAATTCGTAAGCTTCGTGGGCAGGTCTTGCAGCTGCAGCGCGTTGTCGCTCACGCCGAGCTGATCCGGCACCGTGACGTCGCCGACCCACTCCTGCGTCGCGTCAATCGCGACCTTGCCCTCCATGTCGTTGCTGCGCGCATCGAGCAGCAGCGCCGCCGTGCCGTCGCCTTCAAACTCGATGGTCGGGTTCGCTAACGTGAGGTCGAGCACGCCATCGTGGCCGGTGAAGTGAACGGTGCCCGTGAACGACACGGCGCCCTCTCCGGTCTCGGGATCGATGCTGCCCGTCGCACCACTCCATGAGAAGTAGGGAGTTTCGTAGGTCGCTCCGTCGGATTCCTCCCACGATCCGTTGGCGATGCTGCCGCTGATGTAAGCGCGGAAGCTCTCCTTCACTCCCCAGGTGAACGATCCGCCGGTGACCTCGCACGTGCCGGATGCGGCGTTCTCAGCGCGCACCGGCTGCGCCTGGGCGGCGGTCGGGGCGAGCAGCAGCCCACCGATCATTGCGGCCCCGGCGAGGAGGGCGCCGGAGCGACGAATTCGGGCGTTCACGGATGGATCTCCTGTGTTCTGAAGTACGGAAAGAGGGTGTGGGGCGCTCCAGCGGAGCGTCATCGCGCACTCCGACGTTGGCGGATCGCGAGGAGTGTCATGCAGGCAGCGATCGCGACGAGACCACCGGCACTCGCCCACCACTCCCAGAGTGCCATGCCGCCCGCGGTCGGGAGGAACCCGGCAGACATGGCGCGATCCTGCACCGCCTGCGTCTCAAGCTGCGTGCCCTGCTGCGCCCGCGACTGCGAAGCCTTTTTCTTCTTCTCGGGTTCGACGATGTCGATGACGGCGCCCGCATTCGTGCTGCCCTGGATCGTGATCGTATGCGTGCCGGTCACGTCTTTCGGCAGGGTTCCCGACCAGCGCACCACACCGTTCTCGTCGGCCTGCGCTGCATCGTCGAGCACGATCGGATCGGAATAGAGCACGACCAGCACGCCCTCGTCGTCTTTGTCGAACCCGGAGGCCTCGATCTCGATGCGCCCGCCAGGCTTGATCTTCTCCGCGTCGGTGAGCACCGTGACGCCAGTCGTCGCCGGAGCCGTGGCCGCCGGGGTGTAGGTCTTCTTGTCTTTCGCGCCTTCGCCCGCCGAGGCGGACCCGTAGCTGACCTGCGCGGCAGAGCCGACAGTGAAGCTCAGGTTGTCGAAGCCGATCACCTGACTGTCGGAGATGCCCATCATTGATCCCTCAACAGTGACTCCGCTCCAGGTCACCTCACCGCTGGCGCCGACCGACTTCGCAGCGCTCGCGAGGTTCAGCTGCACCGACTGGGGGCCGTAGCGGGTACTGTTACCGGTCGAAAGCGTCGCCGAACTTGCGCTGTTCACCGTGATCGAGGGGTTCACGACCTGGAACATGGTCTGCCCGTAGCCCTTGAACAGCACCGAACCCGAGTACTGCACGGTGCCCGTCTGCGCAGCCGTGTTCCAACTGGAACTCACGGCCTGCGGGAACGACCAGCCCGACCCGGCGTCGCCGCCCACACCGGACTGATCAATGGAGCCACCGGCGCAGTGCTTGCCCGCGGTCGGGCACGACGGGCCCGACTTCTGCGTGGTGTAGCCGACGAAGTACGAGGAAACTCCCCAATTCATCGACCCGGCAGCCGCACCATCGGTCGCGACGGGTGCGGTGGGGGTCGCGGGATCGTTCTTCGACGGGGTCGTCGGCTTCGACGGGTTCGTCGTGGGCTCGGACGGCTTCGCCCCACTGTCGGCCCCGATGATGAACGTCATATCGTCAAGTTGCTGACCGGGCTTGTAGAACTCGGTCAGTTCACCCGGTTCGAACTCGTAGCTGAAGAACTTGCTCGAACCGTCGTTGGTCAGCGTCGCCTTCGCGTTCTCGAACTTGACCGCACCGCCGGCGAGCGCGCTGCGCGTTGCCTTGCTCAGGTCGATCGTCGCCACGGTCAAGGTCTGATTCGTGCCGAATGGAATGCGCAATTCAGCGGACTTCTCGTTCTTCACGATGATCTCCGGATTGCGAACATCAACATTGAGGATGCCACCGTGGCCCGTGAAATTCACCGTTCCGGCGTACTTCACCGAACCAGTCTTCCCGTTCCACTTCTCAGTGGACGCCTGCGGGAAGGTGAAGACACCATTGCCGTTCGCCTGCTTCGCGCCGCCGCTCGCCAGAATCTCACCATGCGCAATGTTGCCGGTGATGTAGGAGCGGAAGGACTCCTTGACGCCCCACTGCAGGGTGCCCTTCGTGCCGGTGACCTCTTCGGTGAGACTCACCGTGACAGGATCGACGGACTTCGATGCCAAGAACTGATTCGTATCCGTCGGCGTGAACGACGCACGGTACTCGAAGTTGCCCGCCTTCGTCGGCTTCACCGTGTACTTCGCGCTTCCGCGTTGCACGGCCACCGGCGCTCCGATCGCGATGCCGTTCTCGGTGAACTGCACCGTACCCAGCGCTTCGGCCGGCGTCACCTTCGCCTCGAGCGCAACATCTGCCCCGACGAACTTCGAGGACTGAGTGCCGGAGAGTGCGAGCTTCGTCTCCGCTCCCTTCGGCCCTTCGACCGGGGTTTCAATGTCGGCGCTGAAAGTGATCGGGTCCAGGCCCGCGGTGGTCGCGTTGTAGAAACCGCCGAACGCTTCAAGCCCATCTGCGGTCATCGTTGCGTCGGCGTTGGCCCACGTGTACGTCGAGCCGCTCTGTGTGTAAGCCGGCAGAGTGACATCGGCGAAGTGCACGTCGTCGAGCGAGTAATAGTCGCCCACCGTCGTAGTGTCGACGAATTCGCGACCATCCACGTCCAGATACAACTCGGCCGTTGTCGAGGAGGTCACCTTGATCTTCGGGTGCGTGAAGGCAAGATCGAGGATGAAGTCGTCGCCGCTGGCGTGTCCCTGGAAATGCACGCCGTCCGCAGCACCGAATTCGATTTCGAGTCCGGTGGCATCATTGCCCACTGGTTCCACAACCGATCCGCGGGTCCACGAGAAGGTGTCAGTCCCTGTCGTCGCGCCAAGTGTGGTGATCGTTCCCTTGGCAATCGGGCTCGTGATGTAGTTGCGGAACGACGTTTTCCCGCCCCACTGCAACGTCGCGGTGTCGGCCGCGTTCGGAGCAGGTACGTCCAGTACCGCCGCGGCATCGACGGGCTCGGTCACGTCGGTTGATTCAGGGAGCACGGTCGCCTCGGGCGCCGGGGCCACCTCGACCGGGGCCGCGTCCGCGACCGGCGCGGGGGCTGCGGGCGCCTCAATCTCAGTTGCGCCATTGGCAACCGACGCCGGGTCCGACGCATCGGCCGCGGGGTCGTTCGTCACCTCGCTGGCCGACGACGCCTCGTCGACCGATTCGATTGCGCCGATCGAGCCTCCGACTGATCCATCGACGGCGTACGCCGCCGATCCGCCGCTGTACACCGCACCAGCTACGAGCAGTCCAATGATCCCGAGGGAGCTGGTTCTGATGAAGCGCGTGCGAGCAGACACGAATAATCCTTTGTGAGACGACGTCGACCGGATCCTTCGCTCCTCACTCACTCGGCGCAATGTCTGCCCAAGGTGAGGTTCACCTAAGTAATCCAACTTCTAGTCTGGTCCGCCTCATCAGATGATGCAAGTTTTCCGGCTGTTCGCACGACTGAAATTGCACTCGAGCAGCAGGCCGCCCGGGCGCAAGCGATTACTTCTTCACCGTCAGCGTTGCGACCGCACTGTACGCAGCGTTGAGGTTCGCGCTGCCGACGAACTTCACTTTCACCTTGTGCGAGCCGGCAGACAACTTCGGCAAGTTCACCGCTGCCGTTCCCGCAGAGCTCAGCGTCGACGTCGCGATCTTCTTCGACCCGTCATACACCTCAACGCGCAGCTTCGAGGCCTGCGCCTTGAGGACCCCTGGCACCTTCACCCCCACAGTGACCTGCGCGGCCTGCTTCGTCGTTACTGATGGCTTGGCAAACTTCGCCGTGACCGATGGCGTGACTTTCGTGACCTTGAGCTGTGCCGAAGCTGCCGAAGCGAGCGCATACGACCCCGTCGCCGGAGCGAATGATGCGGTCACGGTCTGGGCACCCACCGAAACTGGCGCATTCACTCTGAACACGGCAGCGCCATTCTGCACGGAGGCGGAGTAGCGTTTCCCAGCGACCGTCACGGTTGCGATGCCGGTAGCGACCGCCCCACTCGCCGAGGGTTTCACACCTACGGTGATGGTCTCAGCCCCGTTGTACGCAACCGTGCTCGGGCTCAGTTTAATGGTCGTTGTCGTCTTCGCATTGGCTGAAGCCGACGCCTGCGCCGATGAGCCTGCGACACTCAGCGAGTTGCTCGGCACGAAGACTGCACCGAGCGTGCGTGCGCCCGCTGTGCTGAACGAGAGTGACTTCGTGGCGATACCGTTCGTCACGACGACCGGCGTTCCGACGGGCTTGCCCTGCTCAGTGAATTGCACCGTGCCCGAGGCCCCCGCGGGCAGCACGGTGGCACGCGCCGTCACCGCAGTTCCCACCGTTGACGTCACCGGCGAAGCGCTGAGTTGGGTACTCGTGGCGGCGACCGGCACCCGCACCGAGAAGGTCACGGGATCCATTGCGGTTCCCGCCGTGTAGAAGTTCGCGAAGACCGGAACACCCTCGGGCGCCAGAACCGTCGGCGCCGCCGACCAGGTTGCGGTGCCCGAAGCGATGACGGGCTGGTTTAACGTCATCGTGGCAACCCGCATCGCGTGCAGATCATAGGCCTCGCCGCTGAGCGCGACACCCGCCGCATCTGCCACCAAGACAGCTTTCGTCGGAGATTCGATCTGGATTGCCAGGTGTGAAAGCGTCACGTCGAGTGCTCCCCCATGACCGAGGAAGTGGATCGACGCCTCAGCGGGGAACTGAATCTGCGCAGTGTCCAGAGCGTCCGAAATCACGCCCGAACCGGCGTTCCAGTGAAAGTTCGAGCCGTCGAACGTCGCCCCGCCTGACGCGCTGATCGAACCGTGCGCGATCGGGCCGGTGAGGTAGCTCCGGAACGACTCTTTCACACCCCAGTTCAGGCCGCCGTCGGAGATCACAACGCCGGAGGCGAGCGGAGCCACGGTCGAGTCATCGGCCGAGGCGACGGATGACACGGCGCTGACACCAGTCAACCCGATCGTGCCGGTGGCAATAATCGCGAGTGCGACACGGAGACGGGATCGCAGAGACATGAGCGGGCTCCTGGTGAGGTCGAGGGATCACCCAAGCGGGTTCGTCCTCATCGATTGTAGATGCAGCGAAACAGTTGCGGCCCTGCCGCACTCCGAAGAGCATGGCAGGGCCGCAACTGCGTGGCGTTCGCGTTACGCAGTTGCGCGTCGGCGTCCGATCATCAGACCGGCACCGAGCAGCAGCACGAAGGCGCCGCCGACGAGCAGGCCGGTGAAGTCACCGCCACCAGTGGTCGCGAGACCCTTGGCGCCGGCAACGGCCGGCTTGGTGACCACTGAGTCGACCGTGCCGCCGGTGTTGCCGGAGCCCGAGCCGTTCGCGCCGGTGCCAGCACCGTTCGCGCCTCCATCAGCCGCACCGTTCGAGCCGGAACCCGCGGTGCCGTCGGTGATGGTCACGTTGATTTCGAGCGAATTCGACACCGAGCCGGCAACCGACTCGTCGTTCGATGCGAAGGACGCAACGATGACGTTGTTGCCGTTGACGAGGTCGGTGGTCACCTTCGCGATGCCGGCCTCGACCGGGACAGTGCCGATCGATGCACCGTTGTTCGTGAAGGTCACGGTGCCGGTCGCGGTGGACGGTGCGATCGTCGCGGTGAACTCCACACCCTTCGGGCTGCCGCCCACCGTGGCTGAAGTGGTCAGCGTGGTGGTCGATTCAGTGATCTGAGGAGCGGCCTCAGAAACGGTGAAGTTCGCGCGCAGAGTCGCGGGAACGTTCAGGCCTCGCACCTCGATGACGTGATCGCCAAGCGCGAAGTCGGCGGGAACGTCCCACTTCACTGCGGCCACGCCCGAGCTATCGACCACGACGTTCTCGAGCTGGATCGGCTCGTTCGCTGCGGGCGCATCGGCTGCCGCGGCAACACGTGCCGCCGGAACGGCAGGATCGATCCAGACCTCGAACTCGTTGCCCTCGGCGTACGGCCCGACGGCGAACTCCACGGCTTCGCCCTGACGCACCTGAGCCGCACCAGGCTCCTGACCACCGATGGTGATCGCGGGCTTGACGGCAACGGTCACCTCGATGGCGTTGGAGGTCGAGTTGATCACATTCGCGGCGTCAGCCGGGGTGAACTTCGCGGTGATCTCGTTCGTGCCCACGGGCAGCTGAGCGGTGGTCAGCGTCGCAACGCCGCCCTGCACCTGCGCGGGCGCGCCGAGTGCGACGGAACCGTTCAAGAACTGCACGGTGCCTGCCTGATCAGCCGGGGAGATTTCGGCACGCAGCTCGACATCATCACCCTGCAACACGCTGGCAGCGTTCGACGACAACGTGGTCGTGGTCGCGACGAGCGGAGCGCCGTAGTTGACGCGCACGGCCTGCTCCTGCGAGGCGTTGTTCACGCCACCGGCGCCATAGGTGAAGACACCGTAGCTGCCATTGGTCGTCGCTGGCTTGGACGCGTCGCGATTCTGCAGCGTCGCCGTCCATTCGAACGAGCCATCAGCGTTCAACTCGACCCACTGACCGCGCACCGCTGACTGGAAGTTGGTCGGAATCTGGTCGACGGTGTTTTCCGTCAATACCCAGCCCTGAGCCGCCACCACGCGCTCCGTCGAAGCTGCGTTCTTGGACGGCTGCCAGTTCTCGCCGAACTCGCCGAACACGACGTAGGTGCCCTGGGGCAAGGTGTTCGGAATCGGCACACCACGACCACCAACGTTGGCCTCAGGATCAAAGCCCGACCCCTTGACGACCAGCTTGTCGCCAGCCGAGACGCGCGTGTTGCCTACGGGGGTCACACCATCGGCCTGGAAGACCTCGATCTTCGGTGCCCACACCTTCTTCTCGGTGACCGTGACCACCGAGCTGGACGACGTCGACGCGGCGTACGACGCGGCATCAGTGGGGGTGAACGTCGCGGTAATAGCGTTCTCACCGACCGGAAGATCGCTGGTGGAGAGCTTCGCGACACCGTTCGAAACGGGGACGGCCGATCCGATTGCGGTCGCGCCGTTGCTAAAGGTCACAGCGCCTGCGGCAGCTGCGGGAGCCACCGTCGCGGTCAGTTCGACTGCGTCACCGGCGGTGGCGGTCGGCGTGCTCGCGCTCAGCGTGGTCGTGGTCTCCGTCGCCGGAACCGCCGCGATCGGAGCCGTGAAGGTGATCGGGTCGAGTCCCGCAGTCGTAGCGTTGTAGAAGCCGCCGAAGGCTGCGAGGCCCTCAGGGGTCATCGTCGCTGCAGCGTTGGTCCAGGTGTAGGACGATCCGCTGACCGTGGGGGCGGGAAGCACGACGTCGGCGAAGTGCACGTCGTCGAGCGAGTAGGTGTCGCCCACCGTGGTCGTATCCACGTACTCGCGACCGTCGACGTCGAGGTAGAACTCGGCCGTCGTCGGCGAGGTGATCTTGATCTGCGGCTGCGTGAACGCGAGGTCGAGGATGAAGTCGTCACCGCTCGCGTGGCCCTGGAAGTGCACGCCGTCGTTTTCGCCGAACGCGATGTCGAGGTCGGAACCATCGAGGTTCGCGGAACCCGTTCCGCCTGTCCAGGAGTAGGGCCCGTCACCGGTCGTCGCGCCGAGCACCGTGGCCGTGCCCTTGGCGATCGGGCTCGTGATGTAGTTGCGGAACGACGTCTTGACGCCCCAGCTCAGGGTCGCATCTGCAACGACGCCCTCACCCGGTGCGGCGTTCGCTGCTGCGGGCACCAGTACTGCGCCACCGGCGACGAGCAGACCTGCCGTCGCAGTCGCGAGCAGGCGGCGCCAACTCTTCTGTGCAGTCATGAAGAAAGCACTCCTTTTCTGATCAAGAATCGGCCGCCGCGCATGCAGCAACACACTCATCGGACTGAGCTGAGGCTCACCTAACCCACAGCACCGCGTCTAGTCTGACGATTTTCATCGGATGTTGCAACTCGCACGTGGCGTTCGGCGTCCGTGCAGCACTCGCACAGTCGACGAAACAGCCGTGGCCGATGCAGAGCGCGTTCGGCTCCCGCATCGGCCACGGCTCGTGGCGATCAGTGCTGTTCGTGCCGGATCGCGTCTCGTTCCGCACCCGAGCGTCGACGCGCCAGCACAACGACTCCGCTCCCGAGTAGCAATGCGAGCACCGCAGCTGTGGTCAACGTGCCCACTTCCGACCCGCCCGTTCGGGCGAGGTCGCCCGAACCGCCCTGGGAGTCAGCCTGAGTGCTCCGTGTACCAGTGCTCTCCGACGAGCCCGGCTGCGGCGAACCCCCACTCGTGCCCGAGGCTTCAGCGGCACTTCCGCTCGCATTGCCGACGCCGTTCGCACTCGCGCCTGCCGTGACGCCGCCCTCGCTTCCGCCTGCGGTGCCGGCACCGGCATCCGCCGACCCGGCTGCCCCGGAATCTGCTTCGGCGTCGCTCTCCGCATCGATGGCTGCGACGGACAGCGACGCAGCATCAGTCGCGGTGCTGCCCTCGCTATTGGTGAACACCGCGCGGAACTCCCACGCCCCCACATCCTCGGGGACGAGGAACGGCGTCGTGTATTCCGCACCGGTCGCACCGGTGATGTCCGTCCAGCCGTCATCGGCTGCGGCGAGCGCAGTCGCTCGTGAAGCCTCGGGTACGGCAGTCGCGGCTCGCTTCTGCCACTGCACGGTCGGGCTCGGCTCCCCCGAAGCCGCCGCGGTGAACTCAGCGCGACCCCCCACCTGCGCGGTCGTGGACTGCGGCTGCTGGGTGATCCGGGGCGCCGAGACCGAAATGACCGGCAGTTCTGCCTTCGCCGATGAGAAGTCGACGATGAAAGGATTCGCCACCTTGTTGGCATCCGCGGAGCCTCCCGAGGAGTACCAGTACGACGAGAGGCCGGTCGCGAGTTGGAAGTTCACGAATGACTGCGGCCAGGCTCCCCAATCAGCCCCGGTGCGCGACTGCGCCGCGGCGACACCTGATGGGATCTCAACGGAGACACCGCGATAGTCGGGCGTCACTGTATCGGCATTCAGTGTGTCGAGAGTCATCCCGGTGAACGTCGCGATCGTTGCGCCGGCAACCGGCTCGAGCGGCGTCTTCTGATCGGGGTTCGCCATGTCGCCGGCGTACCCCGCCAGATCACCGCTGAGCGTGCCGGTACCGTCGGCCGCTACTTCGAGCACCGGGTCGGACACCGTGAATGGCACGAGTCCGCCGTACATGTTGACCGACCAAGAACCTTCCCAACGCACGACGGCAGAGCCGTCCGCCTGTACCAGCGCACTCCCGTTCGACAGTTCCACGAGCTGCCGACCACCCGCGGCAATGAACGACTCGCGATTGTCGTACTGCGCTTCGAGTCGTTGACCCGCCGTTTCGTGCACGATGCGCACGTTTCCCTCGGAGCTGCGATACGACGCGGCGGTGCCGTCGGAGACACCCGCACTGAAGTGGTTCGCCACGCGCGTCGGAGCGAGGTGCTGCAACTCAGCATTTCCGTCCCACTCGAACCCGACCCCGGTGTACGTCAATCCGCCCTCGGGAATCGTTCCCTTCGGCACGACCGTGAGCGTCACGGTGTCCGAGATGTTTTCGCCGACCTCGTTCGTCAGCACGGAGCGGAACCGCTGGCCCGAGATCGCGTCTGACGCCACAACCGAGAGCTTCGAGCCATCGGGCTGGTAGGTCGCGTCCTCCACGATTTCGGCCCACTCCTCACCTTCCAGCCGTTCCCAGCGCTGCGAGCCGTCTGCCGCGTTCACCGGCGTCGCAGTGAACACCGCAGTGTCACCGTCAAAGACGGAGAGCGACACCGGCTGCTGCAAGAACTGCGGAGCGGTGCGCACGGTGACCGTTGCCGCCTCGCTGGCGATCGCTCCAGCGCGGTTCGCAACGACCGCCCGATATTCCGCCCCGTGGTCGTGTGCACCGACAACTGTCTCCAGCTCGGCGCCACGAGCGTCGGGGATGGTGAGGAACGACTCCGCTCCCGCGGCACGACGTTGCCAAGTGATATCGGCCTCAGGCACCGACTCCGCACCGACACGGAACGTCGCGATTCCCTCTGTCTCGCCGAAGGCGAGTGTCACGGTCTGCGCCTGCGGCTGCTCGGTGATCGTCGGCGAAACGTTCAATTGGTAACGCACCAACCCGTAGTCACCCTGCGCGTCGCGAATGGTCGTGTATACGCTCAGATCATCGGCAACGGCGAACATGCCGCTCGTCGCCATGCCCTCGATGGCAATGCGCTTGGCAATACCTGCATCATCGAATTCGAGCACGGTCGATCGATCGCCGGCCGCACCGAAGACTCGATTGCGCTGCTCGTCGTATGCAAGCGCGTTCACCGAGTACGTTCCGATATCGGGCGCGTGGTCCGCCTGAACCAGTTCGCCGTCTTTCCAGGTCAGCACAGCACTGTTCGGGCCGCCGTTCGCCGCCGTGCGCACGCCGAAGACACCGGTCTGAGTCACGATGAACGGGTCGAGCCCGACGTAATTTCGACCGTTGATGTAGCGAGGCGCAGCGATGTCAGCCACGTCGACCCCGGCATCGGTGAACGACAGTCGCCACATCGAGGTGAAGTTGGGTTCGCGGTCGGTCCGTGCGGATGCGAGTTTTCGGGAGATCAATGACCCGTCCGCCTCGACCTGCATGGCCGCATAGGCCGCCGTGTTGTTGCTCGCGCTCGGCAGAGTTTCGACCGGAGATGCAATCCACGAATCGTCATCGTTCTGGTGGAAACTGTGCAGCTCGTTCTGCTTCAGCGATTCGCTCGCGAGATCGGATCCTCGCAGCGCTACGTGCACTTCGTTGCGCACCGGGTTCCAGACGATGCTCTGGACGCTGGCGGTTGCGAGCGCGACATCTGCGATCCATACCGCGTCGTTCGGGAGCGCTCCGACTTCGGTGACGACAAACGCTCGTGCCGCTTCATCCCACGCCGCGACGCGCAGCGAATTGTCGATGATGGTGCTGGAGTCACTGCTCGTTACCGAGAAGAAGATCCTCTCTGCATCCGCGTCGAATCCGGAGCGCATGCGACTATCCATCGCAGGGAACTCGATCTGGTCGATCGTCTCTAGCGTCGTTGTATCGCGCATCGCGATGCGCATGGTTCCGGTACCCGTGGCTCCAGTGGGGGAATGGAATTCGACCGTTGCGACACGCGTGCCACCGCGGAGGGGATACACGCGTTCGAAGCTCGAGGCCAATACGTCGCTCCCCAGTGACGTCACGTTTCCGGCGGTGTAGAGCTCAGTGCCGGGCTCCGTCCACGTTTCGGCTCCGGGGTGCGCCCCCGGGCCGGCGTACTCGAACGCGATGGAATCGAGCACCGTGCCCGCCTCGTAATAGCCGGCGAACGCCTGAGCACCCGTCTCCGTGAGAGCGGCGCTGATACCGCTCCAGCGCGTCGTCGTCCCGTCGGTGTCGAGTTGGGCGGTCTCGAGCGACAAGTCTGCGAACGCGATGCGCCCGTAATCCACGATCTCGCCGGTGACCGCGCTCTTGCTCGTAAGGTTGCCGAGCAGGGTGCGCGCCTCGGGACCGAGCACGATCTCGAGATCCGAGATCGAGATGTTGAGCGTGCACGTCTCGGCTGTTGCGCCGCTGCAGTAGCCCAACATGCGCACCTCACCCGCAAACGCGACCGAGGTACCCGCGTCTTCCGAGAACGAACCTTCACGAAGTGGGAACGTAAACGAGTTCTGCTCGTCGAAAGCTGCCCCGCCGCTGACGTGCGTGCCGGCGAGCTGCCCCTCGGGGGCCGGCCCACCGACATAATTCCTCAGCGAGGCTTTGATCCCCCACTCGAGCGTTCCCGAGTCAATGCTCACTGCGCCGGATTCCGCAGGCGCTTCGGGCTCGGCGTGCGCAGCGCTGATACCGAGGCTTCCCAGCGTTCCGAAAGCGAGGAGGAGCGACACGGCAGCCGCGGTGAAACGGTTCGTGCGCGCTCTGGGACGATGGGCGATGGCGGGGTGCATATGCGTGCTTTCGAGTCGATGCAGGATGCGCCGCCCGTCATGAAGACCGAGCGGCGCATCACCGGAGCTGATTAGAAATCGATGCTCTGCAGGTTGTACGAGTAGGTGCTTGAGGCGGGATCGTGGCGGAAGAACACGACCGCGCAATTGTCGACCGCGCAGTCAACGGTGTAGGGCGCCCCCGCATGCGAACCGCTGAAGCTCTCCTTCACCTTGAGTGTCCCGGTGAGGCTCGTTGCACCGGCGCTGCTCGCAGCGAAGTAGCCTGCGGCGATGTAGCAACGTGCTTCGGCGTTATTCACCCAGGCGTCTTCGTCGCAGACCGCGGCACGAATGGCACCGGATCCACCGTCGGTGAAGCCCGATGCTGAGACGGCAACGGTCTGGTCATCCACGAGTCCGCTGCTGGGGGTCACCGATGCGGTACCGACCAGCGAAAGCGTCGCAGCCTGCGCGCCTGAAGCACCAGCGAACAGCAGTGCACCTGCGGCGACAACGGCGAGAGCCGAGCGAACGAAGGGGGTCTTCAGCGTCATATTCTTGTCCTCACTTCACTTTGGGGTTACAGTGCGGAGTGGCCGGGTGACCGTTCCGCGTGCACATGGCAGCTCGATTTCGAGCGCCATGCTCAAGGTCCTCGGCCATCGGAGCGAGCGTTCAACACTTCACCGGAGAACGCTCGCTCCTCCGACTCGATCGCCTCAAGAGTGAACACGAATAGGCAGTTCGCGGTAACCGAACGGCTCCATCGTTGCCAACCAACCCAGTCTTATTAGGTCAGCCTTACCAAGATCAGACTAAACAGTTCTCACGGTGCCCGTCAAGCAATTTCCCAGGTTTCGCTCGCGGCGCTCGCCCATGAGTTCAGCCACCAGCATTCGGGCACCCCAGCGGCGTACACTGGGCGGGCGCAATCAACCCTCGGAGGTCGCCATGAGCAAGCCGATCGACTCGGCCGATTACCCGTTCCAGCTCAGCGAAAGCGAGTGGCGCGAACGGCTTTCCGCAGAGGAGTACGCGGTACTCCGCAATCAGGGCACCGAACGCGCCGGCACGGGCGAGCTGCTCGATGAGGAACGCGACGGCCTCTACCGCTGCCGCGCCTGCGGCAACGAGCTCTTCGTCGCCGGCACCAAGTTCGACTCGGGATGCGGCTGGCCGAGCTTCTACGAGAGCGTGCGCCCCGGCGCCGTCGAGCTGCTCGAAGATCGCAGCCTCGGCATGGTGCGCACCGAAGTGCGCTGCGCCGAATGCGGTTCGCATCTGGGCCACGTCTTCCCCGACGGCTTCGGCACCCCGACGGGTGACCGATACTGCATGAATTCGCTCTCGCTCAGCTTCGAGCCCGGCGCCTCCGCCGACCCCGCATGAGCGAGTTCGGCGGCCCGGCCTACCGCGCGCTCAAACGACGCCGCTCCCACTCCCGAGTCACCGATGAGGCACCGAGCCACGAGGAACTCGCGGAGTACATCGGCGCGATGACGAGCGTCGCCGACCATTCGCGGCTGCGCCCGTGGCGCGTGATCGAATTGCGCGGCAAGGCGAGGAAGAAGCTCGCGAAGGGGCTCGCCAAGGCATCAGGCGAGGATCGCGGCAAGCAGATCGCCAAGATGACTCGGGCGCCACTCATTCTCGTCTTCGTCGTCAGCCCGCGCGAGAGCCGCAAGGTGCCCCTGTGGGAGCAGGAGTCCGTCGCGAACGGCGTCGCTCACTTCCTCGGGCTCCTGCTGCACGAGTCGGGTTGGGGGTCGATCTGGAAGAGCGGCACGCACACGCGCAGCAAGGCCGTGCGCAAGGCGCTCGGGGTCAAGAAGCCTGAGTACCTGCTCGGCTGGATGCACGTCGGCGGCATCCCGGAGCGTGATCGCAAGGAGAAGCCGCGCAAGCCGCTCGATGTCTCGAAGCACCTGAGCGCTCCAAAGTAGCGGCGCCGGGCAGCCCGGCCACTCGGCTGCGCGGCCCGCCCATGCCGACGCTCAGGCCGCGGAGCTTCGCCGGCCGGGAAGCGCGGCAATGACGACCGCGAGGAGCGCCACCGCTGATCCGGCAATCATGCCCTGCGTCAGCCCGCCCGCGAGCGGAACCCCGGCCTCGAACGCGACCGACGCCAGAAGCTGGCCCGCGACATTCGACATGCTGAGCAGCAGCACACCCGCGGTGCGCACCAGCATCGCCGCGATGGCGATGAAGAGCGTGCCGATAATGCCGCCGATGTAGAAGTACGGTGCCGTGGGCCACTCCGTCGGCCAGCCGGTGACCCCCACTGATACGACTGCCATGACGACGAGGATCGTTGTGCCCACGACGAAATTCACGAAGGTCGACGTGATCGCGCTCTGAGCCGCTGCGCGCACCAACCCGTTCACCATCGACTGCGCGGAGACGAGCGCACCGATGACCACCGGGAAGACCATCAGCCAGACGCCGTGCACGCCGCTCAGACCGACCGACAGTGCGACTGCAACGATCGCGAGTGCGGTGCCCGCGATACGCATCGGGGTGGGATCAATGCGACCACCCGGCCCCAGACCCACACGATCGAGCACCAGCCCGCCGAGCACCTGGCCGGCAACGATGCCGACGGTGAACAGCGCGAGCCCCGTGATCGGCGCGACCAGCCCCTGGGCCAGCACGAAAAACGCGCCGCCCGCGCCGCCGAAGAGCGTCCAGAGCGGCAGTGACCCGGAACGCACCTCGGTACGTATCTGGCGCAGGCCCGCTCGGCCGCGGCGCGAAATGAGCATCGCAAGACACATCACGACGAGCCCCGAACCGAAAGACGCCGCAGCGGTCACGTACCCGTTGCCGAGCTCCTGGCTCAGCCCGCCGTTGATACGGGATTGCAGGGCGACGAGCACGCCTGCGAGCCCCGACCCGACCAGAGCAGCCCACACGGGCAGTTTCGATTGCGACACTCCCCCAACAGTACTCCGGTGCGCGGGCGGGCCGGTGGCACCTGCGAGCCCAGCCCCGTCCGTTCCGCTTCCCAGCCCGTCGAGCCCCTCTGATGTCGCCGAACGCCCCCAAAGTGTGCGCGCAGATCGCAGGGACTCGGCGAGAAGAGGGGCGCTCGGCAGGGCGAGCGCCGCAGCCGTCTCGGCTGCGGACACCGACAGGCACCGACGCGAAAGGCCCCGCATTGCGGGGCCTTTTCTGAGTTGCGCCGCCGGCTCTGCGCCCCCACGCGATGCGTGGTGCCTTGCGAGTTGCGGCGCCGTGTGCGCCGCCGGCTCTGCGTCACCACGCGATGCGTGGTGCCTTTGAGCCGCCTGTCGGACTCGAACCGACCACCTGCGCTTTACAAGGGCGCTGCTCTACCGGATGAGCTAAGGCGGCAATGGGGGCGGCCGACGAACGGCCGCCCCGGTCTAGCTTACTTGGCGTCGTCCTCGTCGGATGACGCGTTCTTCTGATTCTGCTCCAGCTCGCCCTTCACCTTCAACAGGTACGACTCGAGGTCGCCGTCGCGGCTCTGGCTCCACTGCTGACCGTTCACGATCACCGTGGGGGTGCTGACGAGTCGCTGCGGCTGGTCGGCGTCCTGCGGCGTCACGCCGTCTGCGCTGAGCAGCTGGGCGCCCTTGGCGAGGCCGAGGATGCCCACTTCGCTGACCTGCTTGTAGTTCGCAGCGATGAAGCTGCCGAACTGGCGGTCTTTCACGCACTGGCGCAGCTCGGTGGTGTCTTCAGCGCCCGCGGCCACAGCCTGCTCGACGAGCTGATCGTCGGTGAGACCCGTGGTGCTTTCAGCCGGCTGCACGTCGGCGCTGAGCAGCGTGTTGTGCAGCTTGAATGCGTAGTCGGGCTGCTGATCGACCACGCAGGCGAAGAGGTTCGCCGCGCGGGTCGAGTACTTCGTGCCAAGCGACGCGTTGTCGAGGAAGTTGAGCGGGTAGATCTCGAGGTTCACGTCGCCTGAGCCGACGTAGTTCTCAAACATGGTGCCGTACTGCTGCTCGAACTGGCCGCAGTAGGGGCACATGTAGTCGGCGTAGAGCGTCACGTTGACCGGCAGCTCATCGGTGTTGGTCTCGGGTGCCACGCGGTCTCCGCCGGCTTCGAGCGCCGGGCCCGACACGACCTTGAGGTCTTTGGTGATGACCGCGCCGCCCGATGCCATGTTCTCGGGCCCGGGGCCCGCCGGCTTGATCGACTGGGTGAGCACGAGCGCCACGATCGCGAGCACGGCGAGCACACCGACGGCGATGCCACCCTGCAGGAAGATGCGGTTGCGCTTCTCCCGCTTCTTCTCCTGCACGCGCGCAGCAGCTGCCTGTTCGCGCGCCTGAGCGCGACGCTCATTCTTCGTGGGACGGGGATTCGTCTCGTTTGCCATGAATATCTCTCAGTTGGTCCGCCGCAGCGGATCACGGATCAGTGTGGAGGGCGCGAGCGCCTTACTTCTTCTTGCCGGAGCGGCGCTCCGCGCGATTCGATGTACCGTTTCCGGTCTGCTGACCGAATGCTCCGCGAGCCTGCTGAGCGGGCTTCCCCGACGCGGAGTTCTTTGCCTCAGCACCGCTGACCGCGGGCGCGCCGTCTTCGTCGGGAGCGCTGTAGCTGAGCTTCGACTGGTCAGTGGTCTGCTCGGCTTCGAGTCCGCCACCCTCCAAGTGCACATGATCCTGCGGGCCTTCGGCGGGGCGCACCTTGACCTCGAGGTTGTAGAGCAGCCCCATGGACTCCTCCTTGATCTGGCCCATCATGCCCTCGAACATGTTGTAGCCTTCGCGCTGGTACTCGACCAGCGGATCGCGCTGCGCCATTGCGCGGAGGCCGATGCCCTCCTTGAGGTATTCCATCTCGTAAAGGTGGTCGCGCCAGCGGCGATCAATCGTGGCGAGCACGACGCGACGCTCGAGCTCGCGCATCGCCTCGCCTCCGAGCGCCTGTTCGCGCGTCTCGTAGGCGACCTCGGCGTCCGAGAGAATCTCGCGACGGAGGAACGCCCGATCGACGCGCCGCGAACCGCCTGCCTCGGCGAGCAGCTCGTCGATGGTGAGCCCGACCGGGTAGACCTGGCGCAGATCGCTGAAGAGAGCGTCGAAGTCCCAGTCGTCATCGCGCCCGTGCGAATCGAGGATCGCATCGATCGTCTGCTCGCGGAACGCGTCGATGCGCGGTTCGATCTCTTCGCCGTCGAGAATCTGCTGGCGATCGCTGTAGATCGCCTTGCGCTGGCGGTCCAGAACGTCGTCATACTTCAGCACGTTCTTGCGAATCTCGGCATTGCGCTGCTCGACCTGGCTCTGCGCGCTCTGAATCGCGCGCGTGACGACCTTCGACTCGATCGCGAGATCGTCGGGGAAGCTGCCGCGGTTCATCAGCGCTGCCGCTGCACCCGAGTTGAAGAGGCGCATGAGATCGTCGCCGAGCGAGAGATAGAAGCGGCTCTCACCCGGGTCGCCCTGACGGCCCGAACGACCGCGGAGCTGGTTGTCGATGCGGCGCGATTCGTGACGCTCGGTGCCGAGCACGTAGAGCCCGCCCACATCGATGACCTTCGCGGCTTCGCCCGACACGGTCTCCTTGACCGCGGCGAACACGTCGTCCCACGCAGCCTCGTAGGCCTCCGGATCTTCGTCGGTCGACAGACCGCGTGCGGCCATCTCCTGCACCGCGAGGAATTCAGCGTTGCCGCCGAGCATGATGTCGGTACCGCGACCGGCCATGTTCGTCGCAACGGTGACCGAACCGAGACGGCCGGCCTGGGCGATGATCGCCGCTTCGCGCGCGTGGTTCTTGGCGTTGAGCACCTCGTGGCGCACGCCGGCCTTGGCGAGCAGACGCGACAGGTACTCGCTCTTCTCGACACTCGTCGTGCCGACGAGCACCGGCTGGCCCTTCTCGTGGCGCTCGGCGATGTCGACGACGACCTGCGCGAACTTCGCCTCCTCGTTCTTGTAGACGAGGTCGGGCTGATCCTTGCGCTGCATGCCGCGGTTCGTCGGAATCGGTACGACGCCGAGCTTGTACGTCGACATGAACTCGCTGGCCTCGGTCTCGGCGGTACCCGTCATGCCCGAGAGCTTCTCGTAGAGACGGAAGTAGTTCTGCAGCGTGACCGTCGCCAGCATCTGGTTCTCGGCCTTGACCTGCACGCCTTCCTTGGCCTCGATGGCCTGGTGCATGCCCTCGTTGTAGCGGCGCCCGGCGAGAATACGACCGGTGTGCTCGTCGACGATCAGCACCTCGCCGTTGAGCACGACATAATCTTTGTCGCGCGTGAACAGCGCGTTTGCCTTGATCGAGTTGTTCAGGAACGAGATCAGCGGGGTGTTCACCGACTCGTACAGGTTCGTGATGCCGAGGTGATCCTCGACCTTCTCGATACCGGGCTCGAGCACACCGACGGTGCGCTTCTTCTCATCGACTTCGAAGTCGACGCCGGCCTCGAGCTTGCGGGCGATGCGTGCGAACTCGCCGAACCAGCGGTTCGCCTCACCCGATGCCGGGCCCGAGATGATGAGCGGGGTACGCGCCTCGTCGATGAGGATCGAGTCGACCTCATCGATGACGGCGAAGAAGTGACCGCGCTGCACGCGCTCCTCAGCACTCGACGCCATATTGTCGCGGAGGTAGTCGAAGCCGAACTCATTGTTCGTGCCGTAGGTGATGTCGGCGTTGTACTGCTCACGGCGCGTCGCGGGGTCTTGGCCCGACACGATGCAGCCAGTGGTCATGCCGAGCGCGCGGAACACGCGGCCCATCAGATCGCTCTGGTAGCTGGCGAGGTAGTCGTTCACGGTGACGACGTGCACGCCCTTGCCCGCGAGCGCGTTCAGGTACGACGGCATGGTCGCGACGAGCGTCTTGCCCTCACCCGTTTTCATCTCGGAGATGTTGCCGAGGTGCAGGTTCGCGCCGCCCATGATCTGCACGGGGAACGGGTTGAGGCCGATCGTGCGCTTCGCAGCCTCGCGCACCGCGGCGAACGCTTCAGGGAGCAGATCGTCGAGCGTCTCGCCCTTTTCCAGGCGTTCGCGGAACTCTGTGGTCTCCTCGCGCAGCTCCTCATCGCTGAGGTCTGCAAAGGTGCTCTCCAGATTCGCTACGAGCTTTGCCTGCCGCTCGAGCTTCTTCAGGATGCGCCCTTCGCCGACGCGAAGAAGCTTTTCGAGAACTGTCGCCACGTTGTCTCTCCTGTACGTTCTGCACGGTGGAAGTCACCTCGGATGAGGTGCACCGCCGTTGCCAAATTGTGACAACTCCTCAGCTTAGCAATGGCTTGCCGCGTCGCGGCTGGGGAGATGCCAAGATGGGGCAACGGAGTTTTCCGTGACGCACCCGATCCGAGCACGCCTGGACGCACGCTTCGCAGGAAGGATGACATGCCGCATCGAGCGCACGAGCTCCTCGTCATCCTGCCGACCTACAACGAAATCGCGTCTCTCGCGGCGGCCGTTTCGAGCGTGCACGGGCATCTCCCGCAAGCCGACATCGTCATCATCGATGATGCGAGCCCCGATGGGACTGGTGCGCTGGCGGATCGCCTCGCCAGCGCTGACCCGCGCGTGCGCGTGCAGCACCGCGCGGGCAAACTGGGGCTGGGCACGGCATACGTGCTGGGTTTCTCGACCGCGCTTGCGGAGGGCTACCGCACGGTCGTGGCAATGGATTCGGATGGGTCGCACCTCGCCTCGGATCTCCCCGCGTTGGTCGCGGCGGTGCACGATGGAGCCGGGTTGGCGATCGGCACGCGTTGGATCGTCGGCGGACGCATCGTGAACTGGCCCGTCTACCGGCGCTGGATCTCACGCATGGGCACAGCCTTCGCACGAAAGCTTCTGCGCTCGGAGCTGCACGACCTGACGAGCGGCTTCCGCGCGATCGACGCGCAGTGGCTCGCACGGCTCGATCTCACCGGCATCGACTCCGAGGGGTACGGCTTCCAAATTGAGACCGCCTGGCAGCTCGAACGTCTGGGCTGCCCCATCACCGAGGTTCCGATCACGTTCGTCGAGCGTGCCGATGGTCGTTCGAAAATGTCGCTGGGCATCGTGATTGAAGCATTCGTCAATGTTGTGCGCTGGGGTGTGCAGGCGCGCCGCTCACACAGGTCCGCCGGCTGATCGACGCGAAGACGCGCGAACAGCCGGCGGAGGGTCATGCGAGCGAGCGAGCTACTCCTCGCTGAGCGAAATCACACCGTAGTTCCAGCCCTTGCGCCGGTAGACGACGCTCGGATGCCCGGTCTCTTCGGAGATGAAGAGGAAGAAGTCGTGGCCGACGAGCTCCATGCGGTCGACAGCGTCTTCGACGCACATGCGCTCGGCAGGGAACTCCTTGGTGCGAATGACCACGGGCGTGTAGTCGGGCTCTTCCGCCTCGACGACGGGCACGCTGCCGGTCGCAACGGATTCCAGCACCTCAAGCGGAGCAGGGGTCACATCGACCGTTTCGAAGTCGTTCGCAGCGGCATCGGCGAGCGAGGTGCGCCCGCGACCACGGCGATCTTGCCGCTTGTCTTTCATGCGGCGAATGCGCTCAAGCACGCGCCCATAGGCGATGTCGAACGCGGAGTACTTGTCTCCACCCGCGGATTCCGCTCGGATCACCGGGCCCGGCCCGATCAACGTGATCTCGACGTGGTCGCCGTTCTGAGGGCTCCGGTCGCTCTGCCTGGAGACTCTCACTTCGAACGCCTGGGCCCGGGGCAGCAGCCCCTCGACTTTGTCGGTTTTCGACCCGACATAGTTCTCGAACCGATCGGTGATCCCGACGTTCTTGCCGCGGATGTTCACGTCCATGGTGACCTCCCTGGAGCCTCGGGCGGGTGTGCCATTTGGCGCACCGTTACGCCTTTCTCGAACTCTACTCCACCCATCGTCGGCGATTCCACCTCCTCAGAGATTCGGCGACATCTTTGCGGAATCTCCAAGGGAATCCCGGCGCACAGCAACGCAGACGACGGCGATACCGACCACTCGCGCCCCCGCGGACTCAAGCACGTCTCGCGCCGCACGCACGCTGGCGCCCGTCGTCACAATGTCGTCCACGAGCACGATCGGGCGCCCACGCACTCGAGCCGCCATCGAACGGCGCACGCTGATGCGACGCGCATTGCGCTCGCGATCAGCAGAGCTGAGGCCCACTTGACCGCTGCGTCCCCGTGTCGTGCGCAGCGCGCGCAGGCGCGGTGCGCACACCGGTGACCGCCGGAGCGCAGCATCGATCAGTACTTCGAGATGGTGGTACCCGCGACGGCGCACACTGCGCGGACGCGACGGCATCGGAACGATGAATGGCGCCTCCGGCGATCGCAGCATTGCGGCCCGTAGCGCAGGCGCGAATCGCTCCGCGATTCGCCGTCGGCAGCCGTACCTGCCGTCGTGCTTGAACGCGACGAGCACGGCACGCAGTGCTCCGTCGTACCGGTCGCAGGCGATGCCGGGCACACCGGCGATGTCGAATTCCTGCGGCGAGCGCCACTCTCGCACTTCTCGATCGCAGGCATCGCAGCAATCGCGGTCGGCGGCACCGCATGCCATGCAGGCGGTCGGCCAAACGAGTGCGGCGAGGTCCAGGCTGAGTTCACGGAGGGCGGAGCGGAGCGGGGTGCGCGACATGAGTCGATCGTGCCCCTCGAGCAGTGCGCGATCGCCGTCAGGCGATCCCGAGCCCGAACAACTCGTTGATTGCACCGCGAACGATGCGGTGTGCGCGCATCATTTCGACCGGCGGCACGCAGCAATCGCCGCATCGCCCCCACTACCCGCGTTTGGCCAGTACCGCGATATCCGTCGCCGTGCGCTGCCACCCGCTCGCCTGCGACGCGTAGAGGTCGCCCCGCTGTCCGAGCACGCGCAGCTGTGTGCGCGCCGAACCACCCATGAGGTGAACTCCGCCCTGCACAGACCCCTGATCGATCGGCAACAGCCCGACTCCCCCGAGAGTCACGCGACTCGTCGAATCGCCCTTCGTGAGCACGGCGAATCGCGTCTGGCCGACCCAGTCGAGATCGACGGGGGCGCCCGTTGCCCAGAGTTGCACGTCGGCCTCATCGGTGGTGCGCACCGGCACACCGTTCTCGTCGCGCACCACTCCAGCTACGAGTACCTGGGAGCCGTGCTCGTCTGAGAGGAGCGCTGCAATGCGACTGCCATCGGGCGAGAGGCGCACGGCAACGGGCGACCGCCCCGCGAGCCACGGGGCGGCGACCTGCACGGACGCACCGTCGCGGGTCGTCGCCTGCAGCGTCTGCGCCGAGCTCGACTGCAGCGTCCAGATGTATCCGAAGCGATCGAACATGGGCGGGAGCAGCCCGGTGCGCTCGTCGATCGCGACCACCCCGAGTGCGTCGACCCGGGTCACGCCACCACTGCTGAGCAGCGCGGCCGCGTCTCCTGCCGGGTTCAGCGTGATCGCGCTCGGATCGTAGTCTCCCAGTGTGTTCTCAAACCCTCCAGCCGCGATGAACTCTCCCGACACGATCGTGCCGAACTGGTCGCCGCTCAACACTGCAGCGTCGGTGACGTCGTTCACCAGTTGCGGCTCCGCAGTGCCTTCGGCGCTGTCGAACCGCACCGCCGTGCCCTCGGCGGTCAAGTCGAAGCCGCTCACATTTTGCACAGTCTGCAGGCTGAGACGCAGTTGCTGCCGAATCTCGCCCATCGCCGTCGGGCTCGCCTCGAGCACGTTGCCGGTCAGGTCGATACGAGCGCGTCCGTCAGTCACCGGCACCGAATTCATCACGAGGGCGGTGCCCGTCGGAAAGCCGCTGTGCACGACTTCGGAAAGACGCTCGCCCGGCCCCGCGAGCAGCGCCCCCACGATCTCGGTCGGGAGCGCGGCCCGGGTCATGAACCAGCGGGTTTCGGGCACGAGCGTCTCACCCGGGCCGACGAAGTAGAGCTGGTGCTGCGACCAGATCGTGGTGAACATCGTGGTGTCGAGAATGATGCCGTTCGGCGCCGACGAGATACGCCATTCATCATCGACCCGTTCGAGTTCGAAGCGCAGATTCGTGCTCTCCCCCGGCTCGATCGGCAGCATGAAGCCGTCGACATCGAGCTTCGCGGATGCCGCTACCGCGAGGGTCCCGGAGCCGTCCTCATTCGCGGTGAAGGGGCGGCTCCCATCATCGATCAGCACATCGGAGTCGGGGTTCCACTGCGAGGCGTAGTTCGGCGCGAGGAACTCGCGGGCCACGGCGTAGTTGTCTTCACTGGAGGTCGCCGCCTGAACGAAGCCGCGGACGATATCTTCCTGCGACGCCCCGGCAGCGGGTCCGTCCGGGTTGTACTGCACCTGCTGCTCCGCCTGCTGCAGATTGTCGAGACCGACCTGCACCGGGCCCGAGCCGGGAATCGCATTGCACCCGGTCAGCGCGAGCGCCGCACCGATGATCACGGCGATCGCACCGCATCGTGTTCGCTTCACCGCTTCTCCTTCCGAATTCTGCGCCCCGGGCGTCGCAACCACCCACCGGTCGCGGTCGGATCCCCCGCCGCTGCGACGTCTTCCGGTACGAGGGGCAGGGGCGACATGAAGCTGACGGCTTCACCTCTCGGCAGCGTCAGCCTGAAGTTCGTGCCCTCGCCGAGACGCGACCAGGCCTCGATGATGCCGCCGTGCACAGCCGCATCCTCCTGCGCGATGGCCAGCCCCAACCCGGTGCCACCCAATGTCCGCTTTCGCGACGGGTCCGCGCGCCAAAATCGGTCGAACACGTGCTCCAGGTCTTCCGCTTGCATGCCGATGCCCCAGTCGCGCACCGACAACGCGATCGCCGCAGCGTTGGAATCGATGGCGACGACGATCTGACGCCCTTCACCGTGCTCGATCGCGTTGCCGACAAGATTCGAGACGATGCGACGGATGCGACGAGCGTCGACGTCGATGGGCGCATAGCCCCCGAGCGGACGCACTTCGATGATGCCTTTCGAGAGCGGCTGCAGCCCAGCCACCACCTCGCTTGCGAGGGTCACGAGATTGGTCGGCTCGGTTTCCAAGGTCACTCGACCTGCGTCATATCGCGAAATCTCGAGCAGGTCTTCGAGCAATGATTCGAAGCGATCGATCTGGTCGCCGAGCACTTCGACCGCGCGCTGCTGGCCGGCTTCGAGCCCCTTCGCGCTGCTCTGCAACACTTGACTCGCGAGGCGCACGGTGGTCAGCGGTGTACGCAACTCGTGCGACACGTCGGAGACGAACCGCTGCTGCATCTCGGAGAGCTGATCGAGCTCCTGAATGCGCATCTGCAGGGTTTCGGCCATGTCGTTGAAGCCCTCCGAGAGCACGTCGAAGTGTTCGTCGTTCTGCAACGGCATGCGCGCATCGCTCTCTCCGGCTGCCAGCCTGCGGCTCGCCGCCGCCGCCGAGCGGATGGGTCGGAAGACGATGCGCGACATGATCCACACCAGAATGCCGATGAACGCCATCATCGCCGCCGCCGTGATCAAGAGGGTGCGCTGCACGAACGCCAGCGTGTCTTGGGTATCGGCGAGGTTGTAGCCGATGAACAGGTCGTAAGTGCCGGCACCCGACGGGAATGTCAGGCTCGACGCAACGACGATTCCTGATGAGATCGCCCCATTCTCGGCAGTGAACGTGACCGCCTGCCAGTGCTGCGCCTCCGTCGTCGACTGCACGGCGCGCGAGAGTTCCGGGCTCACCGCGTCGGGCAGCATGGTGCTCGTGAAGGAGGGCGGCGGCGCATCGGCGAAGCTCTCTTGCCCCGCTTGCCTGCGCAGATAGACCATTTGGCTCGACGAGGTGTCTTGCACCGTGCGACGCACCGAGGCGGCGAGCGTCGACAGACCCCCGCGATCGGTCGCATCCGAAGCATCGATCTGCCGCTGGGCCGCGACGGTCGCTCTCGCGGAGTCTTGCAGCGCCTGCTCCATGCGCGATGAGTACAGGTCGTCGGCGACGCTCGTCAAGATGAAGATGCCCGCCACCAGCACGATGAACCCCGTGACCATGCCGGTGATGGTCATGGTCCGCAGCATGAGCGAGCGCCGCCAACGCGCACGGAAGCGGCCCAGTACCGGTTCCGAGAAGCGGAGCCACTTCAAACGAGCGCGCCGCACCGCGGTGATGATCGCTGATCGGCGCGCGCGCGACGACATCACGCCCGCCTAGTCGACGGGGGTACCGGCACGGTACCCGACCCCGCGCACCGTCGTGACGATGGTCGGGTGATCCGGATCTTGCTCGATCTTCGCGCGCAGACGCTGCACGTGCACATTCACCAGGCGGGTGTCGGCCTTGTACTGGTACCCCCACACCTTCTCGAGCAGCACCTCGCGCGTGAACACCTGCTGCGGCTTGCGGGCAAGAATCGCGAGCAGGTCGAACTCCAAGGGGGTCAACGGAATCGGCTGCGAGCCGCGTCGCACCTCATGCGCGGAAACATCGATCGTCAGATCGCCGATGCGCAGCGTCTCGACCGAGTCGGGCTGCGGTTCGCGCAGCCGTGCCCGGATGCGCGCGATGAGCTCGGCGGGGTTGAACGGTTTCACGACGTAGTCATCGGCACCGGCCTCGAGCCCGCGCACCACATCGCGGGTGTCGGTGCGAGCGGTGAGCATGATGATCGGCGTACCCGACTCGGCGCGGATCTTCTCGGCCACCTCGATGCCGTCGAGCCCGGGCAGCATGACGTCGAGCAGCACCAGGTCGGGCCGCATCTCGCGAAACTTCTCGACCGCTTCCGCGCCATCGACGGAGTGCTCAGTGACGAATCCTTCGCCCTGCAGCACCATCCCCAGCATCTCCGCCAGAGCCCTGTCGTCGTCAACCACCAAGATGCGCGCGATCATGGTTCCCATTATGTCTGCAAAGCATCAAGAACTGCGGAATGCGCGGCCCTCATCAGCGCGACGCGGCGACCGCACTCAGTCGAGAACGGCGTTGAAGCGGTGCGAGTGGCCCTCAGTAGTGGTCGAACCGACCGGGAATCAAATCCCACGGGTCGGCGCCGAGATACTCGCACACCGCACGGTACACGCAGTACTCCAGGAACGACCGTCGGTGCTCGGCATCGTCGACGTGCAGCCCCTTCGCCCGCTGAATCGGCATGCGATAGAGCACGATGCTGCGCGACGCGCGATCGATCGTGTACAGCAGCGGCAGTTGGCTCTCGCCCGGAGCCTGCGATGGAGCCGTCTGAAACCCGAACCGCACTCCGCGCAACTCATCGGGCAGATACCCCTGCAACACCTCTACGGCGGCGCGGGCGTCGGCCTCGAATCGGCGGAATCGGCTCTCGGGGTCGGGCAGCGTCGGCCCTGAGAGCGACGAGCGGATCGGCCGCCGCCCGTGCCGTGAACCACGACCGCGAGACGGCACCTGCGGGGCCTGCGGCTCCCTGCGACGACCGAACATGCCTCGAGTCTACGCGTTAGCGCGGGTAGACCGTGAGCGTACCGTCGCGGGGGTCGGGAGCGATGATCGGGTATCCCGCGATCGACGATCCCGATACGATGCGCACGCCGGCGAAGACGGGTGCCGAGCTCGTCAGCACGGCGTCGGCAGGGGCCTCGACGGCGAGAGCCGCACCGGGTTCGACGGTAGCCGTCGACGGCTTGCCCGACCCGTTCGAGCTTGCGATTTCGATCTTCGCCTCGTCGGTACCGGGGTTGACCACCACGAGTCGGCCGCCCTTCGCGACCGGCACGGCGACCTCGGTGTCTGCGGCGATCGCGGACGCGGGGGTGAACCATTCGAAATCGTGCGCTTCATCGGTACCAGCCGAGCCCATGGCGCTCGCGACGATCGGCACATCAGCGTCGATCTCGATCGCGTTCGCCCCGGCCGGCAGCGCGGCGACGCTGAGTTCGCCCACGGTGTTC
Source organism: Leucobacter japonicus (assembly GCF_001273855.1). NCBI lineage: Bacteria > Bacillati > Actinomycetota > Actinomycetes > Micrococcales > Microbacteriaceae > Leucobacter > Leucobacter japonicus. The sequence continues at coordinate 101,125 of NZ_JHBX01000107.1, forward strand.
GGCAGGAGGTCGATGGTTCCGAGGTCGGTCGCCTTGCCCGCACGATCGACCGCGCGCACCGCCGCGGTGCCGCCGGATTCACCGGGAGCGAGCGCCCGCACGACGACCGGATACGCGTCGCCCTCACCCGAGTCGTTCGGCCCACGATCGTCGCCGTCCGCGTTCTCGAATGCCGGAATGACGAGCGAGGTCTGAGGTTCGACCTGCGAGGTGACCGCAGACGCGCCGAACGGTGTGATCCCCGAGCTCTGCGCCACGCCGAGATGGGCAGTGACCGGCGCTCCAGTACTCTCGACGCGCACCGCGAGGCGTTCACGATCAGGGGCGTATCCGTTCACCGACACGATCTGCTGCGTTCCGGGCGCAACGAGTACGCCCGCTGTCTGCACCGAATCGACCGCACCGTTCTCGTCGTACACGCTGATTGTCACCGTCGCCGGCACCGAGCCGGGATTGCCCAGGCTCAAGGTCGTCGAGATGCCGAGCGACGTCGCTCCTCCAATGAGCCACTGCTCGTTGACGGGTTCGGTGCAGCTGCTCGCGACGGTGCCGCGCAGGCTGTCGGAGTTCACCGTTTGGGTCTGCACCGTCGCGAGCGGGTCAGATGCCGAGGCGGTGATGACCCCGGGCAATCCGCTGTCTCCCGAAGACCGAGCGAGCACTGAGGTGCCCGAGGCCGTGCCCGAGACCGCAAGCGTCGGTTCACCCGCGGGAATCGCTACTCCGGGCTGCGAGGTGTCGGCTCCGAGTTCGGCGAATGCGCCGGCGCACACGAGCGTGCGCGTGGTGTTCTGCGTGGTGTCAACGGTGATCGCAAGAGGCTCCACGGTGACCGAGGGGAGCTCGACGGTGCCGGCGAGCACCGCGGTCGCACCTGCTGCGGCGACGATGAGCAGGCCGGTAACGGCGCGGGCGCCGCCGCGCAGCAGTCGTGATCGATCGGTCATCAGCGCGTCCCCTCGGTTGACTCGGTGTCGTCGCCTGCGGGCGCATCGATCGTCGGTGATGCAGACGGTGCCGGATCGCCCGACGTTTCGCTGTCTGCGACCTCGGGGGCGGTGACGGGCTCGAGGTTGGGCTTGGACTCCGCCTCGGGGGCACCCGCGTCGCCACTGTCGATAACCGGGTCGGTGTGCACGGTGGCCGGCGTCGAGTCTGCGGCGACGGCGGCGCGTTCGCGACCCGCGCGCGCCTTGCGACGCGACGGCTTCTTTCGACGCTCCGGTCGGTAGGTCACTTCGGCGGTCGGCAGTGCGAGCAGCAAGACCCCGAGCAGCACGACGATCTGAATTGCCCAGATCGTCGATCCGCTGAGCGAGGTGCCTCCCAACCGGGTCCCCGCGTCACCGGGGTCCGTGGCGGCGGCTTCGGGCTGCTGCACTCTCCAGAGCAATCCCTGCTCGGTGAGCCCGGCGCTCGAGAGCGCCTGATGCTGATCGAAGACGCGCTGCAGCTCCGAGCGCTCGAGATCGTCGCCGCCCGCGGGCAGCAGCACGAACCCGACACCGGCTTCATGCAGAGCGTCGGTCACGTCGGCGCCGCCCACACTGGCCAGACCGCCGACGAGGTCGGCGAGCTGCTGATCCTCAGCGCTCGCCTCTGGCGTGGTGACCGAGGTGCGGATCTCGTCGAGTCGCAGGCCGCTGCCGGTCACGAGCTCGGCGCGCACCGAATGCGCGCTCTCCGCGGAAATCACCAGGGTACGCACGCCGGGGTCGGTCTCGCCCGCCGCTTGCACGAGCGCCGGCATCTGGTCGCTCGCGGGCGCGAAGCCGACTCGATCGAGCACGAGCTGTGTGGCGACCGGGCCGACCGCCACGATCGCGGCGATGAGCGCGACCGACACCACCGGTGCAGCACCGCGTCGCAGGGCGTGGGCGCCCACGGCGGCGAGGCCGACCAGTGCGATCCAATACAGCGCCAGGCCTGATCCCGTCCAGACCGAAATCACCGTGTCGCCGGCAACCGTCAGCTGCAGCTGCGCCGCGGCGACCGCTGTGGCGAGGCCCAGACCGCCGAGAGCGGCATGCAGCAGGGTGACGGCGACTCGACCGGTGAAGAGTCCCAGGAGCGCGAGCAGGGCGAGCGGCAGCATGAGCACGCCGACGAGCAGCGTCGCCGGGGGCCCGCCGAGTCCGATGCCATCGAGAATTCCGGCCCATCCCTCCAGACCGAACTCAGGGAAACCGAGCATCAGGTGCCAGGTGTTCCCCGGCTGGAACGGTGAAACGATGCCCGGGTCGACGAGAATGTCGAGAGGTCGCCCCGCGATCAGGCTCGTCACGATCTTCGGCGCGAACAGAATCGCCGGCACCAGCGCCGTCTTCAGCACTCGAGCGGCTCCCCGCAGCGTCGTGCAGAGTCCGATGACCAGCATGACCAGCGCGGCAGGAATCAGGATCGGTGCGGAGGCGAGCGCGGCAGCTGCAAGCAGCGACGCCGTGCCCGCCCAACTCCACGATTCTCGGCAGCGAGAGGCAGCGAGCAGCAACCACGGAAGAACGACGGCGAGCACGAGCGTCTGCAAGCGCCCCCCGGCCAGCGACCCGAGCAGCACGGGGCTCAGGCTGAACCCGAGCGCGAGCAGTGCACGCCCCGCCTTCGACTCGGTGAGCTGTGCTCCCCAGATCCAGGCGCCGAGCGCCGTCAGCGGAATCGACACCACCATGAGCAGCACAATGATGTGCGAGGGGTTCCAGAACGTCAGCGACCCGAGCAGTGCGAGCACCCAGGTGAACGGATCAGCGGGGTTGCCGTCGATGGGCCGGGTATTCGACCAGAGCTGATCGATCGGGCTCAGCGGTGCCAGGCCTCCCCCGAAGAGGCTGGTCTGCGGCAGCGCCCACCACAGCAGTACGACGGCAGCGACCGCGGATCCGGCGAGCACGGCGAGGCCACCCGACGAGATGAAGTGCATCTCGCGACGCTGCTGCCCCGTCGAGGCGAGAATCGCCTCGCGATCGATCATCCGCGCCGTGCGCACGGTCTTCGGGTCGATGCGCAGCTGCCGCACGGCTGCCCACCCGGCGGTCGAATGAGCTCGAATGCGTCGGCGCGACGCGAGAATCGCATGCGGGGTGAAGAATACGGAGAACGTCGCGATCAATTCGCCGAGCATATTGCCGGGCTGTTCGCGGATCAGCGCCCAGAGCACGCGCAGGAGCGCGTAGATCGGCAGACCCAACCATTCGAAGAACGCGAAGAATGCCGGGGCGTAGGAGATCCGACGATGCAGGTGCGACGCCCGTGCCTGACGATGGGCTTGCCGCATCACCGAGCGGCGTCGATCGATGCGCGGGCCAGCGATACCGCTCTGCGCAAAACGCACGCGCGAGGCCGGCGCGACCTCGACACGATGCCCGGCGAGTCGTGCGCGCACACTGAAATCGAGGCCGTCATCGTAGACGGGCAGTGCGGGATCGAACCCGCCGAGCTGCTCCCAGACGTCGCGTCGCACAAGCATGCCGACCGGGCCGACACCCAGCACGTCTTGCATGTGGTCGTATTGCTGCTGGTCGAGTTCCTGGCGACGCAATGTCCATCGAGCGCCGTAGCGCGTCAGGCTCTGGCCCAGCTCGATGATGCGCTCGGGATGATCCCAGTCGACGATCTTCGGGCCGGCGACCACCACCGAGGGGGCGCGCTGCACACTGCTGAGAATGTGCTCGAGTGCTTCGGGTTCGGGGCATGAGTCTTCGCTGAGCAGCCAGATCCAGTCTGCCTCGGCCGCCGCACCATCTGCTGCGGCCGGCGCCAAAGCCTCGACTCCACGCGCAACCGCTTGGCCGAACGAGACGCGAGTCGGAATGCCGACCACTCGCTCCGCACCGCTCGCGAGCAGTTGCTCGCGCACCGAATCGGCACCGCCGTTGTTGACCGCGATGACGTTCGCGGGCGCCAGCGTCTGGCCGGTAATGCCGGCGATGGTCTGGTCGAGCCATTCGCCGCCCCGATGGGCGACCAGGATGGCGGTTACTCGCGTGCGCATCACTCGGTCAGTTTAGGTGCGGAAATTGTGCGCACCGTGGAGCCATGCCGTGCGGGTCAGATCGCGTCGCGGCGCAGCTTGCGGCGCTCACGCTCGGAGAGGCCGCCCCAGATACCGAAGCGCTCATCGTTCTCGAGCGCGTACTCCAGGCAATCCGAACGCACTTCGCAGCCCTCGCAGATGCGCTTGGCTTCTCGCGTCGAGCCGCCCTTCTCAGGGAAGAAAGCTTCGGGGTCCGTCTGCGCACACAGCGCATCCGTCTGCCACGCGAGTGCTTCGTCGTCGCCCTCGCGACGAATACCCGGGGTGCCGAGGAAAACCGGATCAACGAACCAGTTGCCGGGTACCGGCGTGTGCGATGTGTCGCTCAACAGACCGTCCCTTCCTCGACGTCAGCGATGCGGGTTCGCGATCGCACTCCCATAATTACACCGTTGTGATTCGTTCAAGTCAAGCTGAGGATTTTAAACCCTCGACAACGCATTGAGGGTGGTGGACACGCTGGCGTGTCGCAACTGTGCTCCGATCTGTCGGATGCGTCATCCCCAGATGACGAGCATGCGGTAGGTCATGACCGCGACGGAGAGATGCACCACCGCGAGCACGAGATTGGCCCATCGCGTGCGATCCACCAGCGCCCAAAACCCCGCACACAGTGGCAGCAGCAGCGCCACGATCAAGTACATCCAGAATTCGAGCGGATCGCCCACCGGCGAGTTGCCCGACGCCGGAGCGGCGATCGAGACCACGACCTGCGCCACCAGCAGCAGCGCGACGAGCAGCGTCGCGCCCATGGTGTAATCGTTCGGTGCACGTTTGCGCAGCGCCTCCACGGAGCACAGGCCGGCTGCCAGCAGCGCGATGGCAATGATCGCAATGGCGAACCACAGAATCACTGCGCGGCCTCCTGTACGACCGGGAAGTTCGTGACCGCCCGCAAGCGCCCCCGCTTCACCTCGACCAGCCCCACAAGACGCTCTCCGGGACCGACTGCTGCGACCAGCGGGGCATCGTGGCCAGTGCCGCCTTCGGCATCGATCACCACTTTCTTGCCGTTGCCGAGATCAACGGACTGCGACTCCGTGAGGTCGACGCGGGGAAACAGCGCCGTCGCGACCGCCGTGGGGTGCAGCAGCGGGAGCGGCCCGCCATCCGCGAGCTCCGCCGTAGCTGCAGCGCCACTCACGTCGAACGGTCCGACGTGCGTGCGGCGCAGCGCAGTGAGGTGGCCACCGACGTCGAGCAGTGCCCCCAGGTCGCGCGCGAGCGCCCGAATGTAGGTTCCCGACGAGCAGCGCACGGTCGCGTCGATGTCGACGACGTCCGCACCTGACTCATCAGTCGTGCGCACCGGATCGCCGAGCTCGAAGGCGTACACAGTCACGGGCCGCTTCTTCAACTCGACCGTCTCACCCGAGCGCACGCGGTCGTACGCCCGACGGCCGTCGACCTTGATGGCGCTCACCGCGCTCGGCGCCTGCTCGATGTCGCCGGTCAACGTGGCTGCTGCGGCAATGATGCGCTCGCGCGTGACCGCTGCGATCTGTTCGGGAGTCGCCACGCTGATGCGCTCGCCCTCGCGATCATCGGTCACGGTGGCGGACCCAAGGCGAATCGTCGTGACGTATGTTTTCTCGAGGCCCACGAGGTGCGTGAGCAGACGCGTCGACGGCCCGGCGCCCAGCACGAGCAGCCCGGTCGCCATCGGATCGAGGGTGCCGGCGTGCCCGACCTTGCGTGTGCCCAACGCACGACGCGACTTCGCGACCACGTCGTGACTCGTCCACCCCTCCGCCTTGTCGATGAGCAGAATGGCACCCTGGGCGGGCAGCGGAGCGGGGTCGTTCGTCACCCTGACAGCCTACGCGGTCGCACCTCGCAGTCGGCCTGCGCGCCTACACTGGAGCCGATGAGCGCAGCAGAAGGAACCGGTGGCCCGGCGGCATCGGCCCTCGCCGAAGCCTTGAACGCCTGGTACCTGCGTTCGGCTCGCGACCTGCCCTGGCGGGCGCCCGATCTCTCGGCCTGGGCGATCCTCGTCTCTGAATTCATGCTGCAGCAGACGCAGGTCGACCGCGTGCTCCCACGCTGGGTGACTTGGCTGGAGCGCTGGCCGACGCCATCGGCTCTCGCCGCGGAAGAACCCGGAGAAGCTGTACGGGCGTGGGATCGCCTCGGCTATCCGCGCCGCGCGCTCTGGCTGCACCGCGCCGCCGTCGAAATCGCCGAGCAGCACGGCGATGTCGTGCCCAGCGATGTCGACGAATTGCTCGCGCTCACCGGTGTCGGCCCCTATACGGCGCGCGCCGTCGCCGCATTCGCCTACGGTGAGCGCCACCCCGTCGTCGATACGAATACCCGGCGCGTCATCGCGCGCGCCGTCCACGGTCGCGCCGCTGCGGGAATGCCAGCGCCCTCCGATCTCACCGATATGGAGGCGCTGCTCCCCGAAGAGCGCGCGTCAGCTGCCGTCTTCAACGCTGCGGCGATGGAACTCGGCGCCGTCGTATGCACGGCTCGCGCACCGAAGTGCGACGCCTGCCCGATCGCTGCCTGGTGCGAATGGCGGGGTGCCGGCTACCCCGACAATGCGCCGCAGAAGCGCCCCAAACAGGCTGCCTTCGCCGGCAGCGACCGCCAGGTACGCGGCCGCATCATGGCGCTGCTGCGTCGGTCTTCCGAGGCAGTCATGCGTGAAAGTGCGCTCGCAGCTGCCGCCGACGGGGGCGTCCGCGATCCGGAACAGCCGCTTCGCGCCTACGACTCGCTCATCGCCGATGGCTTGATGGTCGAGTTCGAGGGGCGCGCTCGGCTGCCGTAGCGACTACTCGCGCTCGTCGTCCTCGCGCGGCTTCACGTACGGATCGGCCTCGCCCGCATACTGCGCACCTGATGCCAGTGCCGCCGACTCCTCGTCGCGACGCTTCGCCTCGGCGAGCAGGTCGTTGAGGTGCTGAGCACTCTCGGGCAGCTCATCGTGGATGAACTCGAGCGTCGGAGTCAACCGCGTGCCGAGCTGCTTGCCCACTTCCGTGCGCAGCATGCCGGTCGCCGCTTTCAGCGCGGCCGCCGTGTCCGTCTGCTCCTGCTCATCGCCGTACACGGTGTAGAAAATGCTCGCGTGCTGCAAATCGCCCGTCACGCGAACGTCGGTGATCGTGACAAAGCCGAGGCGCGGATCGCGCAGCCCCTTTTCGAGGCGCCGCGCGATGATCTGCTGAATGCGCTCGGCGACTTTACCCGCCCGTGGATTACTCATGCGCCCAGCCTACCGCTGACACTTTCCGAGATCGTGCCGACACTTCCCTCTACGATAGAGAGCAGTCGGAACGTACGCGACCGTCGCTTGAGGAGGCGCTTTCATGACTTATCCGCCCAACCCTGAGAACTCCGGAGCTCCCGAGGAGCAGCCGGTACCGGGCTCGGAGTCCACGCAGGATCCCGCGGCGCCCCAGCCGCCGGCCGCTCCGCAGTGGGAGTCGCCCGCACAGCAGACGCCGCCGACCTTCGAGCCGCCGCAGTACGGGGCTCCCCAGTACGAGGCGCCGCAGTACGGTGCGCCTCAGTACGGCGCCCCGCAGCAGCCGCCGCCCCCGTACACGCCCCCGGCCGCCTCGCTGTACCCGAACCAGCCGCAGCCCCAGTACGCCTCGGCCCCGGCCTACGCCGCAGGCGTCACGGGAGTGCCCGGGCCCGGCGAGCCGTTCAACGGTGCGGTCGATCCCGAAGATCTCCTTCGCCCGCTCTACGGCGCGACGTTCGGGCAGTCGGTGCGTCGCTTCTTCAAGAACTACGCCAACTTCTCGGGCCGCGCTTCGCGCAGCGAATACTGGTGGATCGCGCTATTCTCGTTCCTGGTGAGCCTCATTCCGCTGGTGCTCTACATCATCGGCATCGTCATGCTGGCGAGCGCGAGCGCAACGTCGTCCTACTACGATGACGACTTCGGCAGCGGGTACGGATCGGCAACAGCCGCACCTGCCGCGGGTGTCGGCATCGGCCTGGTCATCATCGGCGCGATCCTGCTGCTCGTCATCGGCCTCGCAACGATCGTGCCGGGTCTCGCCATCTCGTGGCGACGATTCCACGACGCCAACTTCGCCGGGCCGTTCTACTTCCTGTCGTTCATTCCGTACCTGGGCGGCCTGGTCGTTCTCGTCTTCATGTGCCTGCCCCCCAGCCCCCTCGGGCGACGCTTCGACCGCGTCTGAGCACGGCAGCACCGGCTGGGGCCCGCACATCTTCTTCGAGGAGGTGCGGGCCCCGGTCGTTTCCGGGTTGCGGTGGGCCGCAGGTTGCACGCGCGCTCACAGGCGCCAGGTCGATACAGTGAGGGCATGGATCCCGACCGCGCCGAGCAACGCCTCCGTGATCTGGAACGCATGCGCCGGGTGCGCGATCGTATCGACCGCGACTATGCAGCGCCGCTCGATGTCGGCTCGCTGGCCGCTGACATCGGATACTCGGCGGGTCACCTGAGTCGCGAGTTTCGCGCCGCGTATGGCGAGTCACCCTACAGCTATCTGATGACGCGGCGCATCGAGCGGGCGATGACACTGCTGCGGCGGGGTGATCTCAGCGTCACGGAGGTGTGCTTCGCCGTCGGTTACGGTTCGCTCGGTACATTCACGACCCGCTTCACCGAGCTCGTCGGGGTATCACCCGGCCGGTACCGGCGCGAAGGCGCCGCTCCCCTGACCGGTCTTCCGGGTATCGTCACCCTTCGGGTCACCAAACCGGTCAGGAATCGAGAAGTTCCACCGAGCTCACCTGACTAGCGTGATGTTCATGAAGATCAACATTCACGTCACGTTCCTCCCCCACCTCAACCCCGATGCCTCAGCCGCGTTCTATCGCGATGTGCTGGGCTTCGAGATCCGCAATGATGTCGGCTACGAGCAGATGCGTTGGATCACCGTTGGGCACCCTGCCCAGCCCGACACGTCGATCGTGCTGACTCCGCCCGCCGTCGATCCGGGCCTCACCGACGCCGAGCGACAGACGATCAACGAGCTCATCGCAAAGGGCTCGTACGCCTCGGTCGTGTTCGCGACCGACGATCTCGACGGGCTGTTCGAGCGTGTCGAAGCGTCAACGGTCGAGGTGCTGCAGGAGCCGATGGAGCAGGATTGGGGCACGCGCGATTTCGCGTTCCGCGACCCGGCCGGCAATACGGTGCGCGTGCAGCAGCTCGGCTGACGCCTCGGTGCGCCTCGGGCCGCACCGAGTTGCCGTGGTAAGCCAGAGGGCGGGCAGGATCACCATTCCGTGATCCTGCCCGCCCTCTGGCGTGGAGTGGCCGGCGACTAGTCGCGCGGCTTCTCGACCATTTCGGTGGTCTCGATCTCATCGCCGATCTGGATGTCGTTGAACTTGCCGAGACCGATACCGGCCTCGAAGTCCGTCTTCACCTCGGTGACGTCGTCCTTGAAGCGACGCAGCGATTCGATGGCGAGGCCATCGGCGATGACGACACCCTCGCGGATGACGCGCGCCTTGGCATTGCGGGTGATCGTACCGCTGCGCACGATGACACCAGCGATGTTGCCGAACTTCGAGGAGCGGAACACCTCGCGGATCTCGGCGACGCCCGACTGGACCTCTTCGTACTCCGGCTTGAGCATGCCCTTGAGCGAGTTCTCGATGTCATCCAGCGCGTTGTAGATGACGTTGTAGAACCGGATGTCGATGCCTTCGCGAGCAGCACGCTCGCGGGCCTTGACGTCGGGGCGCACGTTGAAGCCGATGACGATCGCGTTGTCGATCGTGGCGAGATCCACGTCCGACTCGGTGATCGCGCCGACGCCGCGGTGCAGAATGCGCAGCTGCACCGAATCGTCGACCTCGATCTTCATGAGCGATTCCTCGAGTGCCTCAACGGCACCCGACACGTCACCCTTGATGATGAGGTTGAGCGACTCGACCTTGCCGTCTTCAAGCGCCTTCGTGAACTCTTCGAGGCTGATGCGCTTGCGGGCCTTCGCCAGCATGGCGTTGCGCTCGGCGGCTTCACGCTTCTCAGCGATCTGACGCGCCGTGCGGTCCTCGGAGGTGACGATGAAGTTGTCACCCGCGCGCGGAACGCTCGAGAGACCCTGCACCTGCACCGGACGCGAGGGCAGTGCCTCGGCGACCGCGTCACCGTTCTCGTCGGTCATCGCACGGACACGGCCGTACGCGGTGCCGGCGACGATCGCGTCACCGACGCGCAGCGTACCCGACTGAATGAGCACGGTTGCGACCGAGCCACGACCCTTGTCGAGCTTCGCTTCGATCGCGACACCGCGGGCGTCCTTGTCAGGATTCGCGCGGAGGTCGAGACCGGCATCAGCGGTCAGCAGCACCGCGTCGAGCAGGTCGTTGATGCCGACGTTGTTCTTCGCCGAGACATCGACGAACATGACGTCGCCGCCCCACTCTTCGGAGACGAGACCGAACTCGGTGAGCTGCTGACGCACCTTCTCCGGGTTCGCGCCCTCCTTATCGATCTTGTTGACCGCGACAACGATCGGCACGTTCGCCGACTGCGCGTGGTTCAACGCCTCGATCGTCTGGGGCATGATGCCGTCGTCTGCAGCGACCACGAGGATCGCGATGTCGGTGACCTGCGCACCACGAGCACGCATGGCGGTGAACGCCTCGTGACCCGGGGTATCGATGAAGGTCAGCGCGCGTTCGCGGCCGTCGTGCTGGGTGTGCACCTGGTACGCACCGATGTGCTGCGTGATGCCGCCGGCCTCGCCGCCACCCACGTCTGCCTTGCGGATCGCGTCGAGCAGTCGCGTCTTACCGTGATCGACGTGGCCCATGACCGTGACGACCGGAGGACGGGGCAGCAGAACGTCATCGCCCTCTTCCTCGAGCTCGGCTTCGATATCGATGTCGAAGCCTTCGAGCAGCTCGCGATCCTCGTCTTCAGGAGAGACGACCTGGATCTTGTAGCCGAGCTCGTCGCCGAGAATCTCGAACGTGGCCTCATCGAGCGACTCGGTCGCCGTCGCCATCTCGCCCAGGTGGAAGAGGATGGTGATGAGGTTCGAGGCACTGGTGTCGATCTTGTCGGCGAAGTCTGAGAGCGACGCACCGCGACGCAGACGGATCGGAGTCGATCCGTTGCCGCGAGGTACGCTCACGCCGCCCAGCGACGGCGCCTCCCGCATTTCGAACTCTTGCCGCTTCGCCCGCTTCGACTTGCGTGCCTTGCTCTTGGAACCGCCACGACCGAACGCGCCCGCCGTGCCGGCGCCACGGCCACCACGGCCACGGCCGGCGAATCCGCCTGCCGGGCGAGGTGCGCCGAAGCCACCTGCACCGGGTGCGCCACCGCCGCCACCGGGACGGTTGAAGCCGCCGCCGCCGCCACCGGGGCGGTTGCCGCCGGCACCGGGGCGGCCGCCACCGGGGCGACCGCCACCGGCTGCGCCACCCTGGGGGCGCGCTGCCGGGCGAGGAATGTTGCCCGGGTTGGGGCGGCCTGCGCCGCCACCGGGACGACCCATGCCCTGGCTGGGAGCGAACGGGTTGTTGCCCGGACGCGGCGGACGGGGAATGCCCATGCCCTGGCTGGAGGCGAACGGGTTGTTGCCCGGACGCGGGCCGGCGGGCTTCGGAGCACCGGGCTTCGCACCCGAGTTGCCGTCAGCGGAGCCACCGGGCTTGGACGAAGCAGGCTTCGGAGCGCCGGGCTTGGAAGCGCTGGGCTTCGAAGCGCTGGGCTTCTTGTCGGCGGCCGGAGCTGCGGCGGGTGCCTCAGCTGCGGGCGCGGCAGGCTCTGCCTGGGGTGCCGGCTTGGGGCCGGGCTTGGGTGCGGCGCCGGGCTTCTTCGGCGCAGGCTTGGGGGCGGCGGCGCTGTCGCTCTGCGACTGCGTCACGCCGTCGGCAGCGAGTGCTGCCTTGACTTTGCGCGCCACCGGGGGCGCGATGCTTGACGAGGACGCCTTGACGAACTCGCCCATATCTTTGAGCTTGGCCAGAACGACCTTGCTATCGACACCGATCTCCGCAGCGATCTCGTGTACGCGTGGGTTTGCCACTTTTCTCCTGTCTGGGTTCACGCCAGACAGGCGAGAACCATTGATTAGCGGACGGGCTTCATCGTGAGCCGCTCATTAGTTGTCCATGAGTGTTTTCAGCCTGTTCTCTAAAGGGCTTGCATCGAGCTTCCCCGATGCTCGCAGCGCTCGAGGGAACACCCCTCGGGTCACTGCGCGGTTCACACATTCGAGCGTGGGATGCACCCACGCTCCTCGCCCGGGAAGCACCGCGCGATCATCGACGTCGAGTCGATTTTCGTGTGCGACCACCCTGAGCAAGTCTGTGCGCGAGGCGCGTTGACGACACGCGACACAGGTCCGAACCGCATCCATCTTACCAGCTTCCGCATTTCAGCACGCCCGGCGGTGCCCCACCTCTCAGGTGGGGCACCGCCGGGATGAGTATTGTGCCGCGAACGTATCGCGGCGTCCTGACGCACTCCCCGATCAGCACTGTGCTTCGACGGGAGTGCGCGAGCGCTTCAGTTAGTCGTTCATGATCGAATCCGGCTGGATGTCGATCTTCGCGCCCGTGAGCTTGGCGGCAAGTCGGGCGTTCTGGCCTTCCTTGCCGATGGCGAGCGACAGCTGGAAATCGGGAACGAGCGCGCGCACCTGCTTGAGCGATTCGTTCAGCATGAAGACGTCGGTGACCTTGGCCGGCGACAGTGCGTTGGCGACGAAGGCGGGCAGCTCGGGCGCGTAGTCGACGATGTCGATCTTCTCTTCACCGAGTTCGCCCATCACGGCGCGGACTCGGCTGCCGAGTTCTCCGATGCAGGTGCCCTTGGCGTTGATGCCTGCCTGCTTCGCGCGAACCGCGACCTTAGTGCGGTGGCCGGCTTCGCGCGCGAGCGAGACGATTTCGACGAGACCTTCGGCAAGCTCAGGCACTTCCCGTTCGAAGAGCTTGCGCACCAGGCCGGGGTGCGTGCGCGACACGATGACCTGCGGCCCCTTGGTGCCCTTGGAGACGCTCGTCACGTAGACACGCAGTCGGGTGCCGTGCGCGTAGTTCTCGCCGGGCACCTGCTCTTCAGGGGGCAGAATCGCTTCGAGCTCACCGAGGTCGATGTGCACCATGCGCGGGTTCGGCCCCTGCTGCACGACGCCGGAGACAATCTGTCCTTCTTTATCTTTGAAGGTGCCGAGCACGGCATCATCGCTGAGATCGCGGAGGCGCTGGTTGATGACCTGCTTGGCTGCGCTCGATGCAACGCGACCGAATTCGTCGGTCGTCACGTAGGCTTCGCCGATGACGACTCCGTCGGCGTCAAGCTCAGGGATGAGCACGGAGATCTCACCCGTCTTGCGGTCGAGGGTCACTCGCACGTCGCTTTCGCGGGGCACGGGGAGCTTCTGGTTCTCGGCGTGACGCAAGTAGGCCGACTGGATCGCTTGTTCGATGATCTGAATCAGTTCGTCGAAGGGGATCTCTTTTTCACGTTCGATCTGTCGCAGCGTGACGAGTTCGATCTTCACGGGGCCTCCTGTGTATTGAGATGTCTATTCAGATATGGCCCGCGTTGGCGGGCGAATCACTAGGGTAACGCACTCCGGAGTGAGCCGCGTCAGCTGTTGAGGTACGCACGCAGTGGGCCTTCATCGCCGCGTTCTGCCGAAAACTCGTCTTCGGGGTGGTCGGCTTTGAACTGCGCGAGGTCGCGCACGTTCTTTTGCACGGCGACGGATGCGAACAGGCTCATGGCGAATCCGATTCCGTAGAACCCTTTCTCGCTCAAGATGAGACTCTCCGCGTTCCACAGCCCGATGGCGAGGAGCGAGAGCGAGATCACCACGGCGAACCACGCGATGCCGTAGTAAAGGCTGGTGACGGGAATGCCGTCGGTGCGATCGCGAACGGTTTTCTGGAGAGAGACCGCCGCGAACAGCCCGAACATGAGCAGGGCAAAGTAATAGCCCTTCTCGTTAAGCTCCATGTGCGAATTGACGAGGCCGATCAGATAGGTGCCCATGCCGAGAAGGAGCGCTACCCACGAAGCTCCGATGAACGCGGGGGTCGGTTTGTTGGTTCGCTGTGCGTCAGACATGGTGTGCCTTTCTCTTGTCGTACGGGGAAGCGTAGAAGCACCCGCATGCGGATTCGTGAATCTTTGCGGCATCGGCGCCCCTGTCGCAGAGCAGCCACCTCACTCCGTCGTGGCACTTTCCTCCTCGACCGAAGCCTCATCGTCACCCGCATGATCGTCTGACTGCCTCCAATGCACGAGTGAACGATGCACGGAACACGGAGAGATGACCTCAACGGACATGCGGTTCTCGTTCACCGAGAATCCGAGCAGCGCACCGTCGTCTCGGTCGGCTCGAAACTCCGGTTCCTCCTCCGACTGCGTCGAGCGAACATCGCTCACCGTCCACCCATTTGCTTCCCAGTGCGCTCGTACCTTGGCTGCGGCCAGAAGTGGGTCTGGAGCCGTGCTGTTCTGGAGCACTTCATCCAATTGCCTTGATGAATCACCGCAGTACTGTGGCGTCCATACGCCAATCATGCTCTGCATATCGGCGTCGCGCTCAAAGCGCCATTCGAAGTCGGGCTCGTACACGTCCATCCACCCGCCTTCCACACCGCTTGCACGCACCACATCGTCGAATTGATCAGCGACCCAGAGCTGTGATTCTTCGAGCGTCATAATTGAAATAGGCCTTCCATCACTGACGATTGGTCGTTCGGACATGCAACTGGTCGCACCGATTCCGATCACTCCGACGGCGGCAAGGAGTGCGAGTCGAGTTGCCAGTCGCTGCACCTTCATCGCACAACCTCGCAGTCCACTCGTCGTGGCAGTCCTACCTCGCCACGAAAGATGGGCACTTCGACACAGGCTGCTTCGCTTCGAGTCAGCGATCGCATGAGCTGGTCGCTGACGTGGCCAGTGCTGATCTCTGCCACATTCGCGAGCGATTCCGTCTGCGGATCCATATACCCTTGACCCTCTGACGCAGAGATTCCGAACACCCCGCGCCGGTCTCCGCTGCCAATCGTCGAGTGCCCGTCGGTTGGCAACAGGTTCCGCTTCTCATCACCCTCAGAGGAAAAGGAGAGCGCTCCTGCATACACCGGACTCGCCGTGTGGACCGGGAGCAGCCACGGCGCCCGCGCGTCGGGGTTCGGTTGGCCTCTCCCGGCAAGCCCTGCCCCCGCCGGCGCAAGTTCATCTTGGGATGCGTGCGTCGTATAGATTGCGCGCTGACCTGGGGTGATCTCCTGAACGTTGAGGTCGTTAAGCGTGCGCACGATTGCGGTGTCGAGGCCCGCCGACCCGAGCATGATGAACGAATCGACCGGATACTTCACCAGAGTGAGTGCAATCGAGCTGACGGTGGTGCCGTACGAGTGAGCGACCACAGAGATCACGGGCATGCGGCTCCCCTGGGTGACACGGGCATCGTGCATGCCATCGAGCTCCAGCGCGAGGCGCGCTGCCCCCTGTCTCGCAACGTCGGTGAGCAGCACCTGAAACGTATCCACGCCATCTGGCGTGTCGTATCCGAGCCACGCGACGACGGCGCGTGGAGGGTCTCCGCCCATCTCCGCTCCCTGCTTGCGATACAAGTTTCGACTCGACCGGTCCCAGCTCTCCAGAGCCATCGACGCGTCGCTGTTCATCCCGGGCACCTCCCACGTGGCAACGTCGGCCGTGTCGAGATCGCCATACCCGACGGCCGCCCGGGGTACCGATGTCGACATGTCGAACGCCACCATCTGAATGGGAGGGCGGGCAGACCCGCGATCCTTGATCTGCTCCGCCTCGTCATCGAGGATCCGGCTGACATCTGCCACGAGCCGAAGCTGGTCGGGCGAGAGCATCGACGAATGCTGTCGGTAGAACTCGACGAGTTTCCGGTTTGCCGCATCGCGAACACCATAGGGAAGCCCCGGAAGATTCCCGATCACCCACGGCGCCTCGGCGATCAACCGATTCTTGTCGGCCTCGCTCATCGCAGCCCAGCGTTGCGCGACGTCCGCTGAGTTCGGCGGCGCATCCCAGATCAACGCCCCCGACTCCGTGCCCAACAGCTGCAAGAGCAACGGATGAGTCGTGCGCACAGCAGCTTCGGTTGCGGCAACACCTCGATACTCTCCGGCTACCGCAGCAGAGATCGCGTGGACCTGCCTGCTGCTGCCCGCGCCGCCAACACTGATGAGCTGACCGAGAGTTGTGGCTCCCAGCGCAGCGGTGAAAGATTTCTCGATTGCCGACCGTTCTTCGATGAGATCGCGCCAGCGGCGCGCAGCGTCTCGAACACTCTCGATCGCTGATCGCCACTCCGCCGCCGCCAACAACCACTGCTGGGCGTACATACTCGAGAGGCTCTGCACCGCGACATCTCGCTGGTCGGCGCTCAGCGCGTCTGCGTTCGGGCCGAGAACCGGCGTCGGCATCGCACCGGGCGCCCCTTCATCCCACGCATACCGTGCCGAGATGCGAATCGCCGACGCGATGTCGTCGATGTCGTGAGCGCGGCGCCGAATAGTATCCAGGCTTTCGGCCACGGTCGAACGAACGCCACGGGCCGCCGAGTGAATACGGTCGATCTCAGATGCGTAGGTCAAACATGCACGGCGGCCATGCTCCGCGCTCTCGCGCATCGCGTTCGAGCCGGGGATCAAGCGGCCCGCGAGCTTCGCGCTCAACTGGTCGAGAGACGTGCTCTGGGCGGTTGACAGTGCGACGTGCGCTTGCCGAACGCTGAGTCCATAACGATTCGCGCCATCGGCGATCGCCGAGGCATACCTGCCCAGCGCGGCCGCTTCCGCGGGCGCACCGACGATCGGAGTGCCATCGAGCACGGCGTCTGGGCCGTTGGGAACGAAGATAGTCAACGCGCACCCCCACTCAGTGCGAACCCAGTGCCGAGAGCGCTCGCAACCTGCGCGTCAAGGGCCGAAGCATCGCGCATGAGCATCGAGATCTGATCCGTCGCGGTGCGACCGGCATCGGCGAGGGCGAGCATTCCGGTCCGCATTCCCTGTACGAATGCGCGAACGTCGTCGCCGATTCCAGAGAGACTCTCGAACTCGACCGTGGGGACACCCGTACTCTGCGCACGCGCAACGTGCGCCGCGGCGACCAGGAATGTTCCGGCCGAACTCAGTTGGTCGTCAGAGATGGTAAATCGGTCAGCCAAGCCAACCCCCTCCTTCCAGAGGCAGAGGGGGTGACGGGTGCACGCACCCGCCACCCGGAATGGCTGGCTAGTTGATCTTCGCGGCGATCTGCGAATCGAGGTCGCGCATCGCGCTCGCGGTCTGCGTCAGAAACGATTGAATCTCAGTGAGTTTCTGCACGACGGTGTTCGCGCTCGCCGTGTACTCCGTGTAGGCGCCATTGAATTTGCCCGACGCCTGGTCAGTGACGAAGCCCGACGATACGAGCGTGTTGATGTGCGACTGCATCGCACGCAGCTTCTCGGTGATGTCGTCGCGCCCGGCACCGAGCTGTGATGCCGCCTGCTCGATCTCGGCGTAGGAGACGGTGATGTTGGCCATGCGGGGTTCCCTTCGTCAAGCGATCCCCCCGGCTCGCGTGCTGATCTGTGCGTAACGCCCTCAGAGGTGGGGCGTGGACGTTCACGCTACGCGTCGAGCACAGCCGAGAACGGCGGTTCAACCGAATTGTGGATAACTCGCCGAATCGGATATCGGATACACACGAAAAATGGGGGCATCGCCAGCGGCGACACCCCCATTTCTGCGCAGGGACTACAGCCCGAACAGCGCCGGTACGTCGGCGAGCGCGACCTTCTCCTTCGTGCCCGCGGCACGATCCCAGACCTCGGCGAACCCGTCAGTTGCATCGCGCCCGACCACCACGACGCGAGGAACGCCGAGCAGCTCGGCGTCGCCGAACTTCACGCCCGGTGACACCTTGGGACGGTCATCGAAAATGACCTCGACGCCGGCGCCGTCGAGTGTCGCTGTGAGCGACTCAGCGATCTCGTACACCGCTGCATCTTTGCCCGTCGCGACCACGTGCACGTCGAACGGCGCCACTGCAGCCGGCCAGATCAAGCCACGGTC
The DNA here is from genome assembly GCF_001273855.1 of Leucobacter japonicus. NCBI lineage: Bacteria > Bacillati > Actinomycetota > Actinomycetes > Micrococcales > Microbacteriaceae > Leucobacter > Leucobacter japonicus. The sequence goes on from NZ_JHBX01000107.1 coordinate 119,189, forward strand.
GTCGTGGTGCAGCTCCGCGAGAATCGCCATGATGCGGGTGACGCCGATCCCGTACGACCCCATGGTCACCGTGACCAGCTTGCCGTTCTCATCGAGCACCTTGAGCCCAAGCGCCTCCGCGTACTTGCGCCCCAGCTGGAAGATGTGGCCGATCTCCATGCCGCGAGCGGTCTCGATCGGGCCAGAGCCGTCGGGAGCCGGGTCACCGTCGCGCACATTGGCGATCTCGACGACGCCGTCGGCGTGAAAATCTCGGCCGAACACGAGGTGCGCCGTGTGCTTCTGGTCAACGTTCGCACCGGTCACCCACGCGGTGCCTGCCACCAACCGGGGGTCGACCAAGAACCGCAGCCCCGTCGAGCTCTCGGAGCCCAGCACGGCGGTGACATCGCCTGAGTCGCTGACCAGCGCGGGCCCGATGTACCCCTTGACCAGCGCGGGGAGCTTCGCGAGATCCGCAGCCGTTGCGGGCTCGACGTCGGCACCGGCGAAGGCAACCTCGGCGCGCTTCATGTCGGCGTCGCGGTCGCCGGGGATTCCGACGACGACGATCTCGCGTTCGCCGCCCACCGGCGTGACCGCCAGCACCAGGCACTTCAGCGTGTCTGACGCGGTCCAGGCACGTCCGTCTTCGCGGGGCAGCGCCTCGTTGGTGTGCGCGACGAGTGTTTCGATCGTCGGGGTGTTCGGTGAATCGAAGACCAATGCGGTCGGCTGCCCCTCGATCGGCAGTGCCTCAGGTGCCGGCGTGCGGTAGGCCTCGACGTTCGCCGCATAGCCCCCGGCCGAGCGTACGAAGGTGTCTTCACCGATCGGAGTCGGCAGCAGGAACTCCTCGCTGCGCGACCCGCCCATCGCACCGGCGTCGGCCGAGACGATGGCGTACTCGAGACCGAGCCGCGAGAAGATGCGCTCGTAGGCATTGCGCTGGGCTTCGTAGCTGGCGTCGAGACCGGCATCGGTCGCGTCGAAGGAGTACGCATCCTTCATCGTGAACTCGCGGCCGCGCAGCAGGCCCGCGCGGGGCCGCGCTTCGTCGCGGTACTTGTCTTGGATTTGGAAGATCGTCAGCGGCAAGTCCTTGTACGACGACACGATGTCTTTCACGAGGTTCGTGAAGACTTCTTCGTGCGTCGGCGCGAGCAGGTAGTCGGCGCCATGGCGATCCTGCAGCCGGAAGAGCGCATCGCCGTACTCGTCCCAGCGACCGCTGGCCTCGTAGGGTTCGCGCGGCAAGAGCGCCGGGAAGTGCACCTCGTGCGCGCCCGCGGCCGCCATCTCTTCACGAATGATCTGCTCGAGCTTGCCCTTGACCCGCAGGCCCAGGGGCAGCCAGGCGAAGACGCCGGGCGCCTGTCGGCGAATGTACCCCGCGCGCACGAGCAGCTTGTGGCTGGCCACCTCGGCGTCGGCGGGATCTTCACGGAGGGTCTTCAGGAAGTAGGAGCTGAGCCGCGTAATCACCTCACCATCGTATCCCGCGCATCCCGTGTCGGTGGTGCGCCGTAGTCTGGTGCCGTGACGCGATCCCGCTGGTTCCGATGGCTCGCACCGCTCCTGGTGCTCGCGGTCGCGGCCGCCCTCAGGTTCTGGGCGCTCGGGCGACCGGGCACGCTCGTCTTCGATGAGCTGTATTACGTGCGCGATGCGATCAGTCAGTTGGCGCACGGGTACCCGACGGTGTGGCCCGATGACGAACCCGATATGAGTGGTGCACGAGCGACCGCGTTTCTTGCAGACGCTTCGAATGCTGTGCACCCGCCGCTCGGCAAATGGCTGATCGGGTTCGGTATTCTCGTCTTCGGCCCGGGCAACGGGTGGGGCTGGCGCAGCGCCGTCGCGCTCGCCGGGGTGCTCACGGTGGCGGTGACGATGCGGTTGGGGTGGCGGATCACCCGGCGTCTCTCGATCGCGTGCACCGCGGGTCTGCTCCTCGCGATCGACGGGGTGCACGTGGTGCTGACGCGCGTCGGCCTGCTCGATGGGTTCTTGGCCTTGGCGATCGCGGTCGGCGCGCTCTGCACCTGGCGCGACATCGAGCAGACCGCCGCGCGAGGGGCGACCGCGTTGCGCGCGCGGCCGGGTGAGCACACGGCGCGTTTCGTACTGCCGATCATGTGGCGTCGGCCCTGGCTCCTCGCGGCCGCTGCATCGTTCGGCGCTGCAGCGGCCATCAAGTGGTCAGGTCTCTATCCGCTCGCGGCGTTCCTGATCTTCATCACCGTGCGCGATCTCGTCGTGCGATGGCGCGCCGTTCGACTCGAACGCGGAGCGGGGAGCCGCTCGAACATGCGGGCGATCGCCGGCGCCGCTCTGCAATCCGGCGCCACTGCAGTGATTGCACTCCCGATGGCGGTGCTCGTCTACCTGAGCAGTTGGATCGGCTGGATCGTCACCCCGGGTGGATGGGGGCGCAGCTTCGGAGCGTCATGGCCCGAAGCACTGCTGAAGTACCACGCCGACATGCTGGCCTGGCACAGCACCCTGAGCGCCGAGCACCCGTACGCCGCGAATCCCTTGACGTGGCCGCTCGCACTGCGACCGACCGGCATGTATGAGTCGCATTGGGGCCGTTCAGAAGGCTGCCCCTGGTCGGGGTGCGTCGCCGCGGTCACACCAATTCCGAACGCCCTGGTGACGTGGGGAGGGGTGGTCGCGCTGATTGCGCTCGTGGGCGTCGTCGTGCACCGCCTGCGGCGCGGGCCAGACCCCGTGACGACCGCGTCTGCGTTCATCGTCGTCGGGTATCTCTCGGGTTGGCTGCCCTGGGTGCTGACCGTGTCGCGCTCGGCGGTGTTCCAGTTCTATGCAGTCGTGCTGACGCCGTTTTCGGCCTTGGCGCTCGCGCTTGCCCTCGCGCTCCTCTGCCGAATTGCCATACGACCCGCACTGCCTGACGCCGTCGACGCAACGCACGCCGAGCCACGATCGCTCGAGCGCCTCTCACCGACCGGTCCGATCGCCGTGGGGCCGCATGCGGTCGCTGCACCCGAAGCTCAGCGCGCGCTCACTGCACCCGAGACAGTACTCGGCATCAGACTCGCCACGGGGCTCTTCCTCGTCGTCGCCGTCGCGGTGTCGCTGCTCTACTTCCCACTCTGGTCAGGAGCCCCGATTTCCGAGTGGTTCTGGCGGGCACATCTCTGGCTCCCGGGCTGGGACTGAACTGCAATTCGCGTCGACCCGCTTCGGTCAGAGCAGGCGCCGCTGCAGCGCCCAGGCGGTGAGTTCGTGACGGTTCGACAGCTGCAGCTTGCGCAACACCTTCGACACGTGGGTCTCGACCGTTTTCACCGAAAGAAACAGCTCGGCGGCGACCTCTTTGTACGCGTAGCCCCGAGCGATCATGCGCATGACTTCCTGCTCGCGAGCGGAGAGCCGGTCGAGCTCATCATCTTGGGCCGCGGTCTCTCCTCCGCCCGCCCCGAATGCGTCGAGCACGAAGCCCGCAAGTCGGGGCGAGAACACGGCGTCGCCGCCATGCACCCGCACGACCGCCGCCGTCACCTCGGCACCCGACGCGGTCTTGGTCAAGTAGCCGCGTGCTCCGGCGCGGATGACGCTGACGACGTCATCGGCGGCATCAGACACGCTGAGCGCGAGCACGCGCGGTGCGGCGTTCGACATCCGTGCGGCGAGTTGCTGCAGCACTTCGGCCCCGCCCCCGCCAGCACCGCCCGGCAAGTGCACGTCGAGCAGCACCACGTCGGGCGTCGAATCCACGATGACATCGATGGCCGCATCGACGGTTGCCGCCTCGGCAACCACTTCAAGCTCGTGGCCGAGTTCGGCGCGGAGCCCCGTGCGAAAGATCTGGTGGTCGTCGACGATGACAACGCGGATGGGTTCGTGGGTCATCGAGGCTCCTCAGCAGGTGCCGGATCACCCGGCGTTTCAGCGGATGCGTGTTCGTTCGCCGCGCTCGTCTTCGGCATCTCCAGGCGCACCGACGTGCCGCCACCGGGGCCCGGAACGATGCGCGCCTGTCCGTCGGCACGCACCATGCGGCCGACGATCGATTCACGCACGCCCATACGACCTTCGGGCAGCGCTTCGAGGTCGAGACCGGGGCCGCGGTCGGTCACATCGATGGCCACGCGATCCTGCGTCACTTCGATGTAGACCGTCACCTCGCCGCCGGCATGGCGCGCGGCGTTCAGCATTGCTTCCCGGGCTGCGGCCACGATCGGCCCGGGAGCGATGAATCCCTGACCGGTGCCGACGGCCACGACGTCGAAGCGTACCGCGTGCTCGGCTTCGAGTGCAGCCGCGTGTGCACGCAGTTCGGTGTCAACCGCGGCAAGCTGCGGTTCGGCTCCACCGTCCGCACCTCGGAACAGCCATTCGCGCAGCTCGCGTTCCTGACCACGGGCGATGCGCGCGATTTCGCTCCCCGGCTCCGACCGCTGTTGAATGAGCGCCAGGGTCTGCAGCACGGAGTCGTGCAGGTGCGCCGCGATATCTGACCGCTCGGCTTCTCGTGCGCGCGCCGCTCGCTCGGCGATGAGTTCGCGGTTGAGTCGCAGCAGCCAGGGCGCTGCGGCGAGCGCGACACCGGCCAGCACCGCGAAAGCCGCACCGATCACGGTCCAGGCATTGGGTTCACGGGCGGTCACGAAGAACATGAGTACCCCGACGGCCACGAGAGCCAGAGCGCCGAGTGCCCGTGGAACGGGGTTACGGTCGGGGCGGTCGCGATCCGCGATCTGCCACCAGGTGAGCCCGACACCGACGAGTACGGCGAGCGCCGGCAGCAGCACATCGAGCCGCAGATGCACGCCGGCCCGGTCGAGCACCAGACCGGTGCCGGCAACGAGCAAGCAGGCGCCGAGCAGCAGTTCAGCGATGGGCCAGCGGCCCCGGCGTGCGGCGGACTCGTCAGTCGAGTCGGCGTGTTCGGGGCGCGCTGATCCGCCCGTCGCGCGCGCTGCCGTGTGCTCCGGAGCGTCGACGAGCCGGGAAACTGCAGGCGCTGTCGGTGCTCCCGGCAAGGAAGGTGCGACAACTGCCGCTGAAGCCGGCACGTTCGGCGCCGTAGACATCGACGCCGCAGGTCGTGTAAGCGCCCGTTTGAGTGGCACGATGCCCTCGGTCTCGCCTGAGCGCGGCACGGTCAACCAGAGCCAGAGGTAGAAGAGTGCCCCTGCGCCGCCGAGCAGAGTGAGCGCGAGCAAGCCGATCCTCACGGTCTGCGACGGCAACCCGAGGTGCGCGCCCAGCCCGCCGCAGACGCCCGCGAGTACGCGATCGTCTGCGGAGCGGGTGAGCGGGGCTGCGGCCATGTCTCCATCCAATCAGGTCAGGGGCGCACTCGGGGAGCGGACGGGGCATGATCAGGGTCAGGTCAGGGTGAACCCCGATGGCTGGCAGCCCGCGACTCGGTCACACTCGAAACATGACTACTGAACCGAATGCAGAACGCCCCGAGGGGCCGCCCCCCGGGCAGGGCTTCTTCGACTGGCTGCGGGGCCTCGATATTACCCGCGGCTCCGATCGTTGGCTGGCGGGTGTCGCCGGCGGCGTCGCCGAGCGTCTGAAGCTCGACCCGATCATCGTGCGCGGCGTGTTCGTCGTACTCGCGCTGCTCGGCGGACCCGGCATCTTGATCTACCTCATCGGCTGGCTGCTCCTGCCGGATACCGACGGTCGCATCCACGTGGAGCAGATCATCCGGGGGCGAGCATCGGCCGGGATGATCACCGCCGCCGTGATTCTCACGGCGCTCGTCATCATTCCGGCATTCTTCGGACTCTTCATTCCCGGGGCATCCTTCCCCGGCTTCAGCGTGTGGAACTGGGACGTGTGGGGGGTGCTCGGCATTCCCGGATGGCTGACCGCCACCTTCGCCTGGTTGTGCTGGATCGCCATATTCGTTCTCGGCTTCATCTGGTTGAGGCGCGTGCTGTTGCAGCGCGGCCGAGCCGAGAGCGAGCGCGCGGCGGCGGCAGGCTCGTCGGACGCCGCACCTGATCGCCCCATGACCTTCGGTGACGCGAGCCTCGGTGACGCGAGCGGGAGTTCGACCGCTCCCGGTGCCGCTGATTCCACGACGGCGAACGCGCAGAGCTTCTCGGATCGCGCAGAAGCCTTCGCGAACCGCACCGCCGATTCTGCGGAGCGCGCCGGTCGAGAGGCTGCCGATTGGGGGCGCCGCGCCGGGGAGGCCGCCACTCAATGGAGTCGTGACGTCGGCAAGCAGGCGGATGAATGGAGTGCGCGATACGCCGACCACCATGACGCTCATCGCCTCGGGGCCGCGCATGCGGTGATCACGCTCGCTCTCGCCCTCCTCGCCGGTGGACTCGCGGCGCTCTGGGTCTCGGGCATCCCCGCGTCGAGCATTCCCTTTGCGGGTGTCGCACCCGCAGCACTCGTCACCGCGATCATTGCCGCACTCGCCGTGCTGGCGTGCTCGCTCATCGTGGCCGGTGTGCGTGGACGTCACACGGGGTGGGTCGGTTTCCTCTCGGCCTGCGGCGTCGTGGCGCTCCTCATCACGGTCGTGCTGCCCTGGGGCACGCGGTTCCAACCCTTCGGCAATATGCACGTCGACGCCGGCGGCGCGCCTGGCGCGGCACTCATCGCCGGGAATGTCACGGTCGATCTCACAGATCTCGGAAACGACGGCGGCCGCGATGGCGATCTCGAAGTCTGGATGGTGGCCGGCCGAACGACCATCGCGCTCCCGGAGTCCGAGCCGACCATCGTGCACGTGCGCATGCTCGCGGGGCGGGTCGACGAGAGCGACCGCACCGATCTCGACGGTGCCGGCCAGCGCATGACTGCGGGCCCCTTCATCTGGCGGGAGATCCGCTCGCACGTCGGTTCCGGTGAGGCTTCATCGGCACACGTCATCACCGTGACGCTGCTCGCCGGGAGCGTCGAGTTCACTGGAGGTGGCGACGGGTCCGACAGCAGCCGCGCCGACACCGAGCGTGAATCGGCCGAGGACCGGAGCGATCGTGACGCGCTCTCCGACCGAGCTGCTGCGCTGCAACGGGATCTCGATGAGGTGAACTGGCGACTCGACGAGCCGAACATCGACCGCGGCGACCGCCGCGACCTCATCGCACAACGCGATGACATTGACGAGCAAATCAACGCACTCGAGATGGAGATGAACCGATGAACGAGAACACTCCGGCCTCGGGCGATGCCGAGCCGACCGTGCCCCTCACTCCCCCGACGCCCGAATGGACGCCGACACCGACACCGACACCGACGCCAGAGTCGATATCGACTCCTGCGGCCCCGGCTCCCGCGGCACCGACGTCTGCGCCGGCCCCGGCAACGGCAACCGCCGCGCCCGCCGCATCGTCACCGAGTCGTCATCACGGCGACCGCAGTCGGTCGCTGCGGTCGCCGGGCCCGCGCACTGGCCCCATTGTGTGGGGTGCGCTGATCCTCGTCTTCTGCGGATACATCGCGCAGCAGGTCTTCGGTCTCGGGGGCATGGATCCCACGGTCTGGATCACCGCCACCGTCATCGGGCTCGGAGTTCTGCTGCTCGGGGTCGGCATTGCCGTGCTCGTGCGCAACCGTCGGTTGGATCGCCGCCGACCTTCCCGGTAGCGGGCGGCCTCTGCGGCACCGCCCGCAGATGCTAGGCCTGAACGCGCGGGATCTCACGCGTTTGCGTTGAGATCCAATGCAGCGGCACCTGAATCGCCACTCGGGTGCCGCCGCCGGCGTCCGGGCCCCAGGTGATGCTGCCACCGAGTTCGCCCTCGACGAGCGTGCGCACGATCTGCGTTCCGAGCCCGTCGCCGACGGTGCCACCGGGCAGACCGGTTCCCGTGTCGATGACCTCGACGCTCAAGCGCTCGTCGGTACGGTCGGCATGAATGTAGACCTCGCCTTCGCGCCCGGCAAGGCCGTGTTCGACGGCATTCGTCACGATCTCCGTGAGCGCGAGCGCGAGCGGCGTCGCGTACTCCGAGGGCAACTCACCGAACTGGCCCTCCCGGTGCGGATGCACCGTGGTGTTGTGCAGACTCGCCACCTCAGCGGCGAGCCCGAGCACGCGGTCGAAGACCTTGTCGAAGTCGACAATCTGGTCAAGACCCGACGAGAGCGTATCGTGCACTACCGCGATCGCGGCCACGCGGCGCATCGCCTGGCCGAGCACCTGCTTGGCTTCCTCGCTGCGAGCGCGACGCGCCTGCACGCGGAGCAGGGACGCGACCGTCTGCAGGTTGTTCTTTACCCGATGATGAATCTCACGGATCGTCGCGTCCTTGGTGATCAGCTCCTGCGCCTGCTGCCGCAGCTTCGTGACATCGCGGGTGAGCACAATGCCTCCCACGCGCGCACCATCGCGGAAGACTGGAATCGAGCGCAGCGTGATGGTGTGACCGCGAGCGTCGACTTCGACGCGCTTCGCGATCTTGCCCTGCGCGATCAGCGGCAAAGACTCGTTCGTGTCGAACTGCCCCTTCACCACATCGGCGAGCACTTCGCTGAAGTTCTCCCCTTCGATCTCGTCGCGATACCCGAGCGACGAGAAGGTGGTCTGGGTGTTCGGGCTCGCGAACGTGGCCATTCCCTCGAGGTCGACGCGCACCAGTCCGTCAGAGGCACGAGGGGCGCCCTGCTCGCCGCCGCGCGAGCTGCCCGGCACCGGAAAGAGCCCCTGCTGGATCATGCCGAGCAGGTCTGCTGCGACTTCGCGGAAGGCCGCTCCGATGCGCGATGCCGTCTGTGTGTCGGCGACGCTGGTGTGCACCGTGATCACGGCGAACGGCCCGTGCTCGGCACCATCATTGTCACGACGGCTCACCGTATAGGCTGCGAGCCGCATCGGGCTCTCTTCGTACCACGCGGGCGACGTCGAAATCACTGGAGCGTTGCTCGACATCGCTTCATCGACGAGTTCGCGCCAGTCGGCGCGCAACAGGTCGCCGATGACGTCTCGGTAGAACAGCGTCACCGAACCGGCTGGGCGACTGTGAGCGATGGCGAGATAGTTCTCGTCGTTCGTGGGAACCCAGAGCACGACGTCGCTCAGTGCGAGGTCGGCAAGGAGTTGTAGATCCAGGGTCAGACGTTCAAGCCATTCGATCTCCTCTTCGTCGAGGGATGAATACTTCGTCGCGAGATTACGCAGTGTAGCCACGCGTCAAGCCTAGAGCACTGTGGCTCGGAGACTGGTCACACCTCACCACGATGCGCGGACGCACCATACTCACACGCGCTGGTCTTTTTTGGCACTTGACGCATCCGAGTGCGCATTCTCTAATCTGGAGCGCACATTAGAAAATCAGACACTGCAGGGCTGCATGGGGGCGCTACAGCAGCGAAGTCTGAATACCGATTGAAGGAGCCCCCATGCCAGCCATTGCACGCTCGCGCGCATTCGACGACCCACTCGAGTCGGTACTCGCACCGCCGTCGAGGCCTGTGGCACCCCGCCACCTCCACGCCGTACCCGCGCCCGCAGCAACGCCGAGCGCGATTCGCCCGCGGCACACCGCCCAACCGGCGAAACCACTGGCCGCGCGAATCCCCTCGCAGCCAGATCAGGCCCCCGAAGCACCGCCTGCGGCGATCGTGCAAAAACTCGCGCTGTTCGCGTTCGAGGTCTTGGAAGGCATGCGATCTGCGAGTCAGATCGCTACGTGGATCACGCCGGGCGTCGTCGCGGCACTGCAGTCCCGGCGTGCGCTTCGAGCTGAGCGAGAGTGCGTCACCCGAGACCGGCGGCGGCGCGTGGCGGTACCTGGCCCCGCGCACCTGTGCCGGCCGCTCCCTCAGGTGGTCGAAGCGTCAGTCGTGCTGCATCTCGATTCCCGCTCCACCGCGGTCGCACTACGGTTCGAACATCGTGACGATCGCTGGCGTGCGACCGACATCACCGTGCTGTGAACACCGACCTACGAGCGTTCGTCCGTGCGCGTCAGCTGTTCGACCACAACCATCACATCGACCGGAACCCCGGCACCGCGCAGCACGTCGCGGCTCGACCGCGGCGATCGTCGCCAGCCGTCGTTCCAACCGCGACGCAAGCAATCGCGCAGCTGAGCGCGTTCCGTCGACGCACGGAACGTGCGGAACCAGCGGCGCGCAGTCGCGGCCGAATACAGCAGCCTTTCCCAAGGCAGCAGCGCCGCACTGCGACGAAACACCCAGAGCTTGTTGCGCACTTCGAAATAGAACCGAGGGCCCGGATCCTGATCGCTCGACCCTCGCTTGACCGTGCGGTGCGTCACCACAGAGGCAGGCACGTACAGGCCCCGGGCGCCGCGCAGCAGTCGAGCGGAGTACTCGAAATCGTCGTTCCACAGGAAGTAATCAGCGATCGGCAGGCCGAGCTCGCGCACCCGCGATGCACGAAGGAACGCCGAGACGAACGAGATCGACCGAATCTCCATCGCCCCGACCGAAGCGGCACGATCGCGTTCTGCCTGTGACGCGCGAATCTTGGCCTTGGGCGTATTCATCGGGTGATCCGCCCCATCGGTCCAGATCACACGCGACCCCATGACGGCGAGGTCATCAGGCCCCTGAGCCCGGTAGCGCTCATGGGTCTCCAGTGCCCCCGCAAGTGCGTCGGGCCCGGGCACCGTGTCATCGTCCATGACCCACACCCAGTCGGTGTCGTCTTCCACGACCGCAGCCGCGATGCCCGTCGCGAACCCGCCTGCGCCGCCCGTATTCTCGGTCAGTTGAATGTGCCGGGCGCGTTCGCCCCATGCTTCGAGCATCTCGGCGGCGACCTCGACCGAGCCGTCGTCGGAGGCATTATCGACGACGACGAGGCGATCGACGGGTCGGCTCTGCGCGGCGAGAGCCGCGAGCGATTGCTGCAGCAGTTCCCGTCGGTTGTAGGCCACCAGCACGGCGGTCACACGCATGCGATCCGACTCCTTCATGATCGTGAACCTGCCTAGTCTAGCCCCGAGGTGCGCCACAGCCTCTGGTAGAACTCACTGGATCGGGAGGTGACGAGATCGCGGTACTCCTCGGCAGACAGGTCGAGTATCGATCCGTGAGGCACGTCGGAGCCATCGGTGAGGGCTGAGACGCCGATGCCGGCCCGATGATCCTGCACCTCAAGACCCGTGAGTTCGAGCAGCGTGGGATACATGCTCATCTGATCGAGGTCATCGCGCGCCACACGCAGCCCGTCGGGGCTCCAGATGCGGTTGAAGATCGTGCGGTGATCGAGGTCTTTGAGCTCGTCCCAGAAGCTGCCGCCCTCCGCGATCATCTTCTGATGATCTCCCATGAGCACTACCGCGGTGTCGTCGAGGTACCCCTGTTCGTCGAGGTACTCGACGAACCCGGCGACCTGTTGCATCGAGCAGTACGTGATCGATGTCATCACCGCATCGGTGTCGCGCGTGCAGTAGTCGTAGAGCCGCGGCCCCTCATGCGTGTCCAGCGACAGCATCGTGAGATTGAAGGGCTGATCGCCCGCGTGCAGTTCGTCCACCTTGTCTTTTGCCTGCGCAAAGAGCCGGCGATCAGAGAGGCCCCAGTCGCCGCGCACCTCGGTCTCGCCCTCGGCTTTCCACACGTTCAGATCATCGATCTCGTCATACCCGTGGGTCGAGAGAAAGGCTCCCTTGCCGGCGAAGCTCGCGTCGGCTCCACCGAGGTACACGTTGCGGTATCCCTGATCGGCGAGCACATCTCCGAGGCAGGTCGCACCGGCGAGATACGGTGCGGTATTTCCGTCGGCCGAATCCATCTCGTTGAGTTCCGAGATGTCGGCGGTCGACGAGGCGCTGCGCAGCGGCACCCCGCACTGGGTGCTCAGAATGCCCGACATCGTCCAGCCGCCGCCCTCGTACTGCCGGTAGTCATCGATCGTCTGCCACCCGCGGGTGACGTCTTCGACGGGGGCGAGCATATCTTTCTCAAAAAGGTCGTCGTCTGAGAACGTGTTCTCCATCGACTCGAGATAGATGACGATGAGGTTGCGCGGTTGTGCGCTCCCCTCGCCAGGCGCCGCCGACACCTGCGGCGTCTCGTAGTATCGGTCGAACCCGAAGTCGGTCGTGAGATCGCGGTAGAGCGCTTGCGCGTAGTCGCCAGCGCCGATCGCGGCGCCGAGGTACGCGCCACCTGACACTAGGAGCACGAGTGCCAGCAGGGCGGCGGTCCAGCGCACGGGTCGCTGCAGGTTCGGGCGCGCACCGAACGCTGCGGCACGGTGCCACCGACGTCGGCGGCGCTCGACGAAGATCGCGATGAGCAGCACGATGCCGAGCGGGATCACGATGCCGGTCATGACTCCGCCGATCACGAGTCCGGCACCGCCTGCGCCCTCGCCGCCACCGTTCAGGTTCGAGAGCAATTGGTCGATCGAGATCGCACCGAACGTACGCCGCACCCAGAACCCGATGCCGGCGAAAGCCGCCGACACCGCGGCGAGCACCCAGAAGGCGACGATCGACGCACCCCACCAGATGCGCCGGCGCGACGTCCGTGCTGGCGCTTTTGGTGGCGGCGCGCTAGGCGTGCCAGAGGGCGGCGCGATCATCAGATCGTCCGTGTCGACTGCACTCACGATTCCGCTAGCCCGCTTCCGTTTCGGCAGGCGAGGCGGCGGCCACGCCGTCGGAGACGAGCTGACGCGTCGCGTCGAAGTCGGGTGCCTCGGGATCGATGGCCGGCGGCACGAGCTCCACGTTCACGATGTCGTGCTCACGCGCCTTCGCTGCGAGGTCGACGAAGCGCCCCAGCATCGACTCAGGAATATCCGTTTCGACGAGTTCGGTACCCGCGGCGGCAACATCCTGGAAGCGCAGCAGCACGTTCTGCGGATTCATCTGGGCGAGAATCGCGGCCTGCAGGTCGCGTTGACGCTGCATCCGCGAGTAATCGCCTTCGGCAGACCCGTAGCGGGAGCGCGCGTACCACTGAGCCGTGTATCCGTCCATGCCCTGCGTGCCGGGCTCGATCCAGCCGTCGACGCCTTCGAGTTCACCCGTGAACTCGTTGATGTGGCCGCCGATGGGCAGGCGCTCCTGCACATCGATCGTGATTCCGCCGAGCGCATTGATCAAGCTCTCGAAAGCGTCCATGTTGACGAGCACATAGAACTGCACGTCGAGACCGGTGACACCCGAGACCGCATCTTTCGTGGCCTCGATGCCGGGGGTCGACCCCTTCGAGACGGCATCGGCGTACATGCCTTCGTACGACGGCGATCCCGAATCTTCGACCTCGGTGACGAGCGAGTTCAAGGCACCCGTCGTGAAGCAGTAATACCCACCGCCATCGACGACTTCATAATTGTTGATCTCGTCGCAGTACCCCTCAGGGTAGATCGGCTGCATGGGCGAATCATCGGGGAACGGCGCGCCCTTCATGTCGCGCGGCAAGCCGACGATGACCGACTGACCGGTCTTCGCGTCAACGCTCACCAACGAGATGCTGTCGGGGCGCAGCCCCTCACGATCGGCCCCGGCATCGGTGCCGAGCAGCAGAATATTGTAGCGGCCATCGACCGGCTCGACGGCGGGAGCGCTCGGAAAGAGATCGCTGAGCAAGTTGCGGCCGGCGCCGACCGCCGTGCCCGCCCACGCCGCCCCGGCGGCCGGCACCACGGTGAGCAGCACCGAGAGCATCGCGACCGGCACTCGCCAATTGCGCTGTACCCGCACGAGCTTCGTGAGACGCAGGGTATCGATGCCGAGCGCGACCCAGATCACGGCGTAGATGAACAGCGCCCACTGCACCAGCAGCAGCACGGCACTGTTCGTGAAGATCGTGAGGGTCGCCACGCGGGCGAAGAGGAACCCAAGCCCTGCGGCAAGCGCCCCCACCACCAGCACGGTGGTGGCGATCAGACCGAACCGACCCAGTTTGCGGTTGCCCGCCACGAGCTGCGCGGTGCCTGGCAGCACGAATCCGAGGATCACTAGCCAGCGCGCGCGCTTGCTCATGAGCGGTTCCGACTGCAGGTCGGGATGGCGCAGCGGCCGCTCGAGGTCGAGCGTCATGCGCCGTACCCGCCCGGGTTCGCCGACTGCCATGCCCACGAGTCACGGCAGGCGTCGGCGAGACTGCGGGTGGTGCGCCAGTCGAGCTCGAGGTTCGCACGAGTCGGATCGGCCGACATCTCCGCGACGTCCCCCGCGCGCGCGGGTTCAATACTGAACGGAATCTCGCGTCCGGATGCGGCTTCAAAGGCGCGCACGACCTCGAGCACGCTGGAGCCGGTACCCGACCCGAGGTTGTAGGCGGAGACGCCGGGAGCGTTGTGCTCGAGCGCCGCCACGTGACCCTCAGCAAGATCCATGACGTGAATGTAATCGCGCACGCCAGTGCCGTCGGGCGTCGGATAGCTGTTGCCGAACACGCTGAGGCGCTCGCGCTTCCCCACCGCCACCTGGGTGATGAACGGCATCAGATTGTTCGGGATCCCGCTCGGATCTTCGCCGATCAGCCCCGAGGGGTGCGCGCCCACGGGATTGAAGTAGCGCAGCAGCACGGCGCCGAGTTCGGGCCAGGCGACCTGTGCGTCGCGCACGATCTGCTCGTTCATCGCCTTTGACCACCCGTAGGGGTTCGTGACCCCCACACCGGTCTGGTGATCCTCATCGATCGGCACGTATTGCGGGTCACCGTAGACCGTTGCCGACGAGCTGAAGACGAAGTTGGTGATGCCTCGCTCGCGGAGCACGTCGAGCAGCACCAGCGTGGAGTCGAGGTTGACGCGGTAGTAGCGGGTGGGCTGCGCCACCGACTCTCCCACCGCTTTCAGCCCAGCCAGGTGGATCACCGCGTCGAACTCGATCTCGGCCAGCGCCCGCTCGGCCGCTGCGCGCTCTGCCAGGTCGACCTCGACCAAGGGGATTGTCTTGCCGCTCAGCTGCTCGACACGCCGAACGGCTTCTGGACCGCTGTTCGAGAAGTCATCGAGCACGATCACATCGTGGCCGTGCTCGAGCAGCACCAATGCCGTGTGGGAGCCGATGTACCCGGCGCCGCCAGTCAACAAAACACGCATGGAGACAGGGTACTTGGCCATTCGGAGAGGTTCCCGGCAGCCGCACCGCGATGAGATGAACTCGGAGCAAGCCCCGAAAATTATTTCGATTGCATCTCAACCGCGCATTCACACTGCGGCGCACAGCAGATCTTGCTCTTGGACTCCATACAATATGGAGAACAGCCCAGTGCTGCACCGGTGTCCAGGTATTCGAGGGGAGAACGTATTGGCGACGCTCACCCTCATCGCAGACCCGTTCCCCGATTTCGAATCCGAGGTGCACGCTGCCGCTGCCCGCGACCTCGTTCAGGCGGTCGCCGAGACTGCTCCCCGCAGCTGCAGTGCGCGGTTCTTGTTGTCACGCGGCTCTGAAATGCCCGAGTTCTCCTCGGCGCGACTCACCTCAGAACTGCTCCCCCTGCGCGCGAGCATGCTGCCGCTCGTCTGGCAGAACGGCACGACGGCACGCCCCCTCGATGGCGAGTTCGTGCACGCGCTGACCCCGATGATGCCGCTGCGTTCGCGTGGTGACGATGATGGGTCGCAGACGTCGGTTACGATTCCCCACAGCATTGCGTGGGACGCACCGGCACTGATCGGCAATTCGCAGGCCCGACTCTTCCGAGCATTCACCCGGCGCGCCGTCAAGTTGGCCGACGTCATTCTGACGCCGACGCACGCCACCGCGCGCGTGCTGCAGCAGCAGTACGGCAGCGACCTGCCGGTGCAGGTCTTCCCGCTTGCTCCGCCCACCGAGCTGTCGGCACCCGCGGATGCGGCTGAGCGCCGTGCTGCTTGGGGGCTTCCGGATCGCTACGCCGTCACCACGGCACGCGCCGGCGAGCACGGCCGCCTCGAGTGGATCTTCGATGCCATGCGTCGCGACGCGGCTTTGCCGCCGCTCGTCGTGCTCGACGGCGTCGACCCGCAGGGTCCGCAGCCGCGCGACAAAGACAAGGACCGCGACGCTTCGGCTCCCACGATCGACGTTCCCGCAGATCTTCAGGGTCGCGTTCGGGTCATCGCCGTCACGCAGCTCTCCGACATCGGCGCCGCACTCGGTGGAGCTTCGGTGCTGCTGCAGCCGCAGGCGTTCGCCGGCACCGGGTATGTCGTACTCGCGTCGCTCGGTGCCGCGGTTCCCGTCGTGCACGCGGGGCACCCGGCCACCGCGGAGCTCGTGCTCGATGCCGGTGTATCAGCCGACACGGCCGACGGGTTCGCTGCCGAGTACAGCCGACTGATCGGCCAGTCGGGCGCGCTGCCCACACTGACGGTGCTCGCCTGCGATCGCAGCCGCGGTTACAGCTGGCGCTCATCGGCATGGCAGCTGTGGGAGACGCACGCCAACCTGTGATCAGATGAGCGCGTCGGCGCGAGCGATGCCTCCGTGCCGGTGCGCATAGGCCCACGCCAGGGCGGCGGCCAGCAGAATGACGACGCCGATCATCGCTGCCGTCCCGTACCAGCCGGCAGCGGTGAACGCCGAGGTTCCCGCCCAGCCGAGCAGGCTTGACCCGGCGTAGTAGCCGAGGTTGTACATCGGGGGCGCTTGACTGGCACCGATGGTTGCCGCAGCTCGACGTCCGATAAGGCCGCTCGCGATCGTGTGCGCCCCAAAGAACCCACCGGTGAAGAGCACGAGCCCGACGACGATCACCGGCAGCGGCGCCGCGAGCGTCAGCAGCAACCCGATGCCCATCACCGCGAGACTCGCGAGCAGCACAGCGGTCGGCGAGGCGTGCACGGTGAAACGCCACACGCTCGACGACGCGACCGTGCCCGCGAGGTACGCGAGAAACAACCACGACACCTGCACCAGTGTCAGCGAGTACGGCGCGAGCTCGAGTCGGAACGCGAGCGCGTTGTACGCCGCGACGAATCCGCCCATCGTGAGAAACGCGTGCGCGATCAGCACGACGACTCCCGGCTGCGTGAGCGTGCTCCGGATCGCCGCCACCACACCGCTCGACGCCGACCGCACGGGCGCGGTCGGCGGCACGAGCAGCACGAACGCGACCGTTGCCGCCGTCGCGAGCACCGCTACCGACACCATGCCGGCGCGCCAGCCGAACTCCGCCTCGACCGCACCGGCGAGCAGTCGCCCCACGAGTCCACCCAGCGTCGTGCCGGCGACGTAGATGCCGACGGCGCCGCCCAACGCCCGCGGCCGCACCGTTTCTGCAAGCGCGGTCACGGCGAGCGCGGGGATGCCCGCGAGCGCGAACCCCTCGATGCCGCGCAGCACAAGCATGGTTTCGAAGCCGGGCGCGAAGGGCACGGCGAGGCCGAGCGCCATCGCGGCGCCCGTCGCCCAGCGCATGGTGCGGACGCGGCCCCAGTGATCCGACAACTTGGCCCAGGGGAGCACGCCGACAGCGACGCCGATCGTGGTCGCGCCGACCGCCCATGACGCAGCGCCGGCGTCCACGCCAAAGGCGCGGGCGATCTCGGGGAGGAGCCCCTGCGGAGAGTACATCTGCGCGAAGGTCGCAAGACCCGCGCAGAAAAGTGCGACGAGGGCTCGCCTGTACGCGGCTGAACCGCGGTCGGCGCGGGGGTCGTCCCCGCCTCCCGCGATCCCGAGCGCCCCGTTCGTCACCGGTGGTGTGCTCGGCGCGCGCTACTCGGCCGCGATGCGCGCCTTGAGGGCGTCGTTCTTCTCGCCCACCGCGACGGTGAGCCCCTCGGCGTAGTCGGCGAGACGCTGCGCGACCTCGGGGTCGGCTGAGCCGAGGATGCGCGCGGCCAGAATGCCCGCGTTCTTCGCGCCGCCGATCGAGACGGTAGCGACCGGAATGCCGCCCGGCATCTGCACGATCGAGAGCAGCGAGTCGAGACCGTCGAGCTTCGCGAGCGGCACGGGCACGCCGATGACCGGCAGCGTCGTCATTGAGGCGACCATGCCGGGGAGGTGCGCGGCGCCACCCGCGCCCGCGATGATGACGCGGATGCCGCGGGCCGCAGCTCCGCGCGCGTAGTCGACCATCTTGTCTGGCGTGCGGTGGGCGCTGACGACCTCGACCTCGTGGGCGATACCGAACTCGCGGAGCGCCTGCACCGCATCGGCCATGACCGAGTAGTCGGAATCAGAGCCCATGATGACGCCGACGAGGGGCGCGGTGGTTTCAGCCATGCCCTCCATCGTATCGGGGCGCGGTATCAGGCGAACGCCGCCGCAGCGGCCACGGCCTCCGCACGCACCGCGGCAAGGTCGTCACCGGTGACCGTGACGTGCCCGACCTTGCGGCCCGGCCGGGGCTGCTTGTCGTAGCTGTGGATCTTGGCGGTCGGGTGCGCGGCGAGCGCCTCGGCGTAGCGCACCGGCATGGGCCCCTCGGCAGGGCCGCCGAGCACGTTCACCATTACGGCGGCGGGCGCGGTCATCGAGGTGTCGCCCAGCGGCAGATCGGCGACGGCGCGCAGGTGCTGCTCGAACTGGCTCGTGACCGACCCCTCGATGGAGAAGTGGCCCGAGTTGTGGGGGCGCATGGCGAGCTCGTTCACCAGCACGCGGCCGTCTCGGGTCTCGAACATCTCGACGGCGAGCACGCCGGTCACCGCGACGCCCTCGGCGACGACGGATCCGATGCGCGCCGCCTCGGCCAGCACCTCGGGCCGGTCGGTCGGTGCGGGGGCGAGCACCTCGGCACAGACCCCGTCGCGCTGGATGGTCTCGACGACGGGCCAGGTGCGGGTCTCGCCGCTGGGGCGACGCGCGACGAGCTGCGAGAGTTCGCGCACAAAATCGACAAGTTCTTCGACGAGCAGGAACCCGCCGTTCGCGTCTTCGGCGAGCGCGGTGAACCAGTCGCGCACCTCGGTAGCGTCGGAGATGACCCGGACGCCCTTGCCGTCGTACCCGCCACGGGCGGTCTTCACGACGGCGCGGCCGCCGTGGGCGTCGAGGAAGGTCTGGAGGGCGGCCTCGTCGGCGACGGTGCCCCAATCGGGGATGGGCACGCCGAGTTCGGTCAGCTTCTCGCGCATCACGATCTTGTCTTGCGCGTACTGCAGCGCATCGGGGCGCGGGTGCACGGCGACACCGCGGGCCTCCAGTTCGCGCAGGATCGCCTGGGGCACATGCTCGTGATCGAACGTGACCACGTCGACCGTCTCGGCGAACGCGTAGACCGTCTCGGGATCGCGGTAGTCGCCGACCGCATCGGCGGCACGCTCCGCGCTCGAGCCCTCGTTCTCGGCGAGCACGCTGATGCGCAGACCGAGGTGAATCGCGGGTGGCACCATCATGCGGGCGAGCTGCCCGCCGCCGATCACGCCGATCTTGATGCTGCCGTTTTGCGTCACGTCGCTCCCGAGTTCAGTCGCCCTGCAGTTCGGCACGTGCGCAACGCGCGTACCACCCCTCTATTCTGCCGCATCGACGGAGGGGTGATCCCGCGCCGGTGCATCGAGGTGTGGCGCGAGCAGCGTCTCGCAATAGTTGACTCCCATCAACCAATGTCGTATAGTTGACCTTCATCAACGAATATCCGACGACCTCGCGAAGGATCCCGCCCTCCGAATGACCACCAGCACTGCGCCCGCGCCGCGCACCCCCGCACCCACCACCCTGAGCACTCCCGGCGACGGCCTCCTCACGGGCCGCGCGAAGAACCTCGCCCTCACGGGCCTGTTCCTCAGCATGGCCGTCTCGATGCTGTCGATGACCGTGGTCGGCACCTCGATGCCGATCATCATCGCCGACCTCGGCGGCAGCCAGGCCGCCTACACCTGGGTGGTCACCGCGACGATGCTCGCGTCGGCGATCTCGACGCCGATCTGGGGCAAGCTCGCCGACCTGACGAGCAAGAAGGTGCTGCTGCAGGCGTCGCTGGTTATCTTCGTGGTGGGGTCGGCGCTCGCCGGCACCGCGACCGACTCGGCGTGGCTCATCGGCTTCCGCGTGCTGCAGGGGCTCGGCGCAGGCGGCTTGGGCGCACTCGGCCAGATCGTGCTCGCCGAGATCATCAGCCCGCGCGAACGCGGCAAGTACATGGGCATCATGGGCGCGATCATGGCGGTCTCGACGGTCGGCGGCCCGCTGCTCGGCGGCGCCATCACCGACGCGATCGGCTGGCGCTGGAACTTCTACGTCGCCGCCCCGATCGCCATCATCGCGATCATCGTGCTGCAGCGCACGCTGCACCTGCAGACAATCAAGCGCAAGGTCAGCATCGACTATCTCGGCGCCGCACTCATCTCGATCGGCTTCGCGAGCCTGCTCATCTGGGTCACCCTCGGCGGCACGCAGTTCGACTGGTGGTCGTGGCAGACCGTCGCAATGGTCGGCGGTGGCCTCGCGCTGCTGGTCGCGGCCGTCTTCGTCGAGCTGCGCTCCCCCGAGCCGCTGATCCCAATGCACCTGTTCGCCAACCGCACCGTCACCATGTCGGTGATCGCGTCGATGGCGGTCGGTCTCGCCATGTTCGGCACCTCGGTGTTTCTCGGGCAGTACATGCAGCTCGCCCGCGGCAAGACTCCGACCGAATCGGGCCTGCTCACCATCCCCATGATGGCGGGCGTGCTGCTTGCGTCGACCCTGGTCGGGCAGCTCATCACCCGCACCGGTAAGTGGAAGCGCTACATGGTGTCAGGCTCCGTCATCATGCTCGGTGGCCTGCTCCTGATGGGGCAGCTGCGCGCCGATACCTCGTTCTGGTACGTCGGCATCTCGATGTTCGTGCTCGGCGCGGGCGTCGGCATGTGCATGCAGAACCTAGTGCTCGTGGTACAGAACACGGTGTCGCCGAACGAACTCGGCGTCTCGAGCTCGGCGGTCACCTTCTTCCGCACCATCGGCGGCACCGCCGGCATGTCGGCGATGGGTGCCATGCTCTCGCACCAGATCGTCACCTTCATCACCGACGGTCTCAGGGCCCTCGCGAAGTCGAATCCCGAGGCGATGGCCGGCGCGAATGCGCTCGACGGCGGAGCGATTCCGAAGCTCGCCGAACTCACGGCCCCGATTCGCGAGGTCGTCGAGAACGCCTACGGTCACGGCATCGGCGACGTCTTCCTCGCCGCGGCTCCGGTCGGCATCGTCGCGATCATCGCGATCGCATTCCTGCCGAACCTGCCCCTGAACACGAAGAGCGCGGCGCAGCAGCGCGCCGATCTGCAGCGCGCCCAGCGCGAAGCCGAGCT
Source organism: Leucobacter japonicus (assembly GCF_001273855.1). Taxonomy (NCBI): domain Bacteria; kingdom Bacillati; phylum Actinomycetota; class Actinomycetes; order Micrococcales; family Microbacteriaceae; genus Leucobacter; species Leucobacter japonicus. Next base: position 140,280 of record NZ_JHBX01000107.1, read on the forward strand.
CGGCGCGGCACACTAGAAGTTATGCACGACGCCAGCGCCCCCGCCGCGCACCCCGACGCCGCAGCGCACACCGATCAGATCTCCGACATCATTGCGGAGTTCTCCGAGGTTTTCGCGTTCGCACGCACCCGCTGGGCGCGATATGCGGAAGAGGTCGACCCCGAGCTGAAGGGTGTCGGCATCATGGTGCTGCAGCTCATTCTGCGCAAGGGACCGATCACGGCGACCGGCATCAGTCAGTTGCTCGACATGGACAAGGCGATGGTCAGCCGGCAGATCACCAAGCTGCGCGATCTCGGCCTCGTCGACACCGAGCCATCCCCCGAAGATCGCCGAGTCGTGCTGCTCACTCCGAGCCCGAAAGCGGAAGACCTGCTCGGGGCGGTTCGGGCGCAGTGGGCGCACGCGTATCACGAGCGGTTCGTCGGCTGGAGCCCCGACGAGCTCGAGCACCTGCGCGCCGCACTGCACCGCTTCAACGCGGCCTCCGCCGACAGTCTGCGAACGGACACCCCCGCCGCTCGGTGCGCACGCGATTCGCAAGCGCAATCGGGCGATGGTGGATCACCAGACCCCGCCACATCCTCCGCAACAAACGCTGAATAACCCGATCACAGCGAAAACACTCGCCGTTCGCCGATCGTTCACGCGCCCGTTACCGCCCGGGCCACCGTAACCAAGTTGTGACTTATAGGGTTGGCCACATGACCACCCAGGCGCCGCTTCACGTGCAGCTGTACGAGGAGATGATCCACCGCATCCGAACGGGCGCGTGGCAGCCCGGCGACAAGGTACCCAGCGAGAAGTCGCTCGTCGCCGAGTTCGGCACCTCCCGCGGACCGGTGCGCCAAGCCCTCGCCGCACTCCGCGCCGACGGCATGATCGTGGGAGGTCGCGGCACCCCGCCGCGCGTGCAGCACACCGCGCCGGCGCAGTCGTTCGACACCTTCATCTCATTCAGTGAGTGGGCGCGTGAACTCGGGCTCACGCCTGGCCAGCGCGTCATCGAGGCGAGCCGACGCACTGCCACCGAGGAGTGCGCCCGCGAGCTGCAGATCGCCCCCGACTCCCCCGTGGTCGGAATCATTCGCGTGCGCTACCTCGACGAGAAGCCGGCCATGCTCGAGCGCTCCCTCTTCCCGTACGAGATCGGCAAGCACCTGCTCGGCACCGACTTCCACCACGGCAGCGTGTACCAGGCGCTCGCGCACGTCGGCATTCTGCCGACACGGGCGCGCCACACCATCGATGCGATCGCCGCGCACCCGCTCGAAGTCGAGCAGTTGCACATCGCCCCGGGCAGTCCGCTGCTGCGCGTGCGCCGCCTGGCCTACAACGAATTCGGCATCGTCATCGAGAGCGCCGACGATCGCTACCTGCCGACCATGGCGACGTTCGTGATCGAGAACAGCGCGAAGCACCGCAATCCGCTCTCGCGTCAGGCGGCGAGCCCGGCGACCGGGCTGCTCGCCACCTACGATCCCGGTCTGGGGTAGTTCGCCGCACTGGGGTGCTGCGCCGCAGCGCCCGCCGCCTTAGGCCGCAGCGGGCACCGGCAGCGCGAGATCGCTCATCGCGGCGGTGACCATGATGGGCAGGTGATCCGACGTGCCGCGGTCGAGCGTGCGCACGCTCGCGATGTCGAGACCCGATGAGGTCGCGAAGTCGAAGTGCCCGCGGAACATCTTGTAGCGCGTATACGTGCGCTTGTCGCTGAGGCTGAGCTCGTAGCCGGTGTCGCGCATCTCGGTGTCGAGGCGCCCCTTGAAGACCGGGTAGTTGTAGTCGCCGACCATCAGGGCGGGCAGGCCCGGCCCGAGCTGGCGCAGCTCGGCGAGCGCGGCGTGAATCTGGTGCCGTCGCAGCGAGTTCAGCGCGGTAAGGGGTGCGGCGTGGAACGAGGCGACGACGAGGTCGCGCTGCATCTCGGAGTCGTGCAGGCGCACGCCGAGCAGACGCTCGTGCGCGGGCGCGAGCAAACGGTCGTGCAGCGACTTCTTGAGCTGGAACGTGTGCGCCGATCGCGTGTGGAAGCGCTCGTCGCGCACGTACATGGCGAGGCCCAGCCGGTTGCGCTCGGTGGCGTGCACGAGCGAGAGGTGCCCGAGGCGCGCCGGGAGCGCGACCGCTTCGGCTTCTTGCAGGCACAGCACGTCGACACCGTGATCTTCGGCGAGCGCATCGAGCTCGCAGACGGCACGGTTCTTGCGCAGGTTGTAGCTGATGACCTTCATACTCGGGCCTCCACTGGGTTGGCGCGGGCCGTTCGGCAGCCCGACAGATGCCACACTACGCCCGTCGACCTGTGGAGTCAGCGAGTTCTGGCTGACAACTCGTTCAGGTGCGTGAACGTTCGGGGTGCCGCGTCACCCAGCCTCACCGCTCAGCCGAGCTGGTGCAGACGCACCTGCAGGGTGCCGATGACCAACTGCTCGGTCGCCGGGGCGATGCGGCCGGGCTCGAGCGACGTGGTCGTGCCCCCAGCGTCGACGAGGGCGACGCCGTTGGTCGACTGCAGGTCTTCGATCGTCCATTCCTCGCCGTCGCGGCGCAGGCGCGCGTGCGACTTCGACATGGTGCGGGTCGGGTCGGTGATCTGCAGCACTGTCGCACCGTCACGGGGCTCCGGCTTGCGCCCCACGATCACGTCGTCGCCGACAAGCTCGAGGGTTTCACCGTCGGGGAGTTCGATGCCCCAGCGCGCGCGGCGGGAGACGACGACGGTGTGGTCTTCGTCGAGACCTCCCGCGTCGGGCGTCGGAGCCGGAGCGACGGGAGCGGGCGCTACCGCCGCGGCGGGTTCGAACGCTACGGGAGCCGCGGCCGGCTCCGGTGCTGCGGGGATCACCGGAGGCTCTGCAGTCACCGGCGCCGCGGGTGCGAGACCGATCGCGGGCGCCGCGGGGGTCTCACGGTCGAAGATCGACGGCTCAGGCGTCTGCGGAGTCTGCGGCGTCTGCGGCTCGGAGGCCAGCGGAGTCTGCGATTCGGGCGCGGAGCTCGCGGTGGCGAGCGTCGGGTAGCTCGGTGCGGGCGGTTCGACGGCCGGGGCCGCCGGTACCGCCGGCACCACCGAGGCGGGCGGCTCGGGCAGAATCAGCGGGCCCGATTCGCCTTCGACGTTCGATTCCTGCACGGCGGGCCAGGAGAACGGCTGGGGTGCCGCAACACCACCGAGGGGCGCGGGCGCTGCGGGGGTGTGTCCTTCAGCGGCGAGACGCGCGTAGTCGCCCTCGGTCGTGTTGCTGAAGCCCCAGTTGTTGGGCTCGGGCGCCTGCGGCTGCGCAGGTGCAGGCTCAGCCGGAGCCCCGAAGAGCCCGCCAGACGCAGGGGCACCGGGAGCCGGCGGCACCGCCGGCTGGGCTGCCTGCGCAGGCTGCGCCCAGGGGTCGGCAGTGGGTGCCGGGTACCCGGAGGCCGGCTGTTGCGGAGCCGCCGGCACCTGCGGGGCCGCCCACGGGTCAGCCGCAACCTGAGGCTGAGCCGGAGCCGGAGCCTGAGTCACCGGCGGCAGACCCTGCCAGGCAGGGTCCGGCTGCTGCGCACCGAATGCTGCAGAATCAGCCGCGCCCTGCGGCGCGAATCCCCCGTAGCCCGGGGTCGCCTCGGCGCCGTAGCCCGTCGCACCGGAAGCGGCAGCGCCGGGGTAGGCCGAGTCGTATCCGCCCACGGGGTAGCCCTGGTCGCCGTACTCGCGATCCCGCAACTGCGACCCGAAGAGTGTGGCCCACAGCGGCGGAATAAACGCACCGAGCACGGTGAAGCCGGCGCCCTTGCCGAATTCGCTGTTGATGCGGTGGATGGCGATGATCGAGACGACGAGCACGACGATGCTCAGACCCGGGATGAAGCCCAGTAGCACGAGCCAGCCCGGCAGGCCGCCGCGCTGCACGAGCTGCCACTGGTTCCACACCGGAATCCAACCCCAGCCCGACGGCAGACCGAGGTACGGGAAGAGTCGCGACAGCGCCCACAGGTACCACACGTAGAACGCGAGGCCGACGAGCGACCAGATGCCGAAGACCAGGAAGAAACCCGCGCCGAGCTGCGTCGAAGTCTCGTAATCCATCACTCACTCTTTCCCGCTGCGCGATGTCGGCCCGGGCCGGCCGAAGATGTGCCGCAGCTGCATCCCTGACAGCGTATCGGTCAGCGCCGCATTCGAGAATCCCGAGTGCGGGCTATTGCTGACCGGTGGGTTCTGTTTCCTGCGTCGTCGGAGCATACGCGAGCTGCACGATCTGGTGCCCGCGGGCACGCGACACGACCTGGGCGCGGCCCGGTGCGCTCGGGATCGCCTTGACCTTGCCGATCAGTTGCCCCTCTTCGGGGCTGCCGCTCAGCAGCACGCCGGTGACCCCGAGATCGGTCATGCCCTGCAGAATCGGATCGTAGGCCGCGCGCGAGGCGCCACCCAGACGTCGCGTCACGATGACGTGCAACCCGAGATCGCCCGCCTGTGCGAGCAACTGCGCGAGCGGCGCCGCCGGGTTGCCCTGCTGCGTGGCGACGAGGTCGTAGTCGTCGATGAGCACGAAGCCTTCCGCGCCCGTCCACCAGTTGCGCGCGCGCAGCTGGTCGGCGGTGACGTCGGGGCCGGGCAGGCGGTCGCGGAAGAACTCGACGAGCTGCGCGACGGCACCGGCGGTCTGGTCGGCCGTCGTGAGGTAGGCGCCAAGGTACTCCTCGGGAATTTCGCCGAGGTGCGCACGACGGTAGTCGATCATGAAGATGCGTGCCTGCCCGGGCTCGTAGCGGCGCGTGATCTCGTGCATGATGCCGCGGAGCATCGACGACTTGCCTGATCCCGAGTCGCCGTAGAGGTACAGGTGCTGCTCGCGATCGGGGTCGATGCCGACCGGGGCGAGCTCGGCCTCGTCGAGGCCGAGCAGCAGCTGCTTCGCGTTGGCGGCCGGGTGCTCGCGCAGCTCGGCGAGCGGCAGGCGCTCGGGCAGCAGACGCAGTTTGGGGCCGTGCTCGCGCTGCCAGGCGCTGCTGATCTTGGCGACGAGGTCGTCGACACCGTCGACGAGGGTCTCGGCGCCGGGCTCCCCGTCGATGCGCGGCAATGCCGTGAGCATCTGCAGGCCAGCGGGGTCCAGGCCGCGCCCGGGCAGCGCCGAGACGTTGGCCGCCGCGCGGCGATTGACTTCGGAGTCTGAGGCGTCGCCGAGACGCAGCTCGATGCGCCCGCCGAGCAGGTCTTTCACGTTCGAGCGAATGTCGAGCCAGCGGCTCGCGGTGAGCACGATGTGCACGCCGAAGCTCAGACCACGCGCCGCGAGCTGCTGCACGGGCACCTCGAGCGACTCGTAGTCGCTGCGCAGCGTGGCCCAGCCGTCGATGACCAGGAAGATGTCGCCGTACCCGTCGTCGACGAGCCCCTGCGCACGTCGAGTGCGATAGGTGTCGATCGAGTCGATGCCCTGCGCGCGGAAGTAGGCCTCGCGGGCGTTGAGCAGCGAGGTCACCTCGGCGACCGTGCGGCGAATCACTTCGGGTTCGCCACGGGTCGCGAGCCCTGAGAGGTGGGGCAGGTCGCGCAGACCCGCGAAGCTGCCACCGAAGTCGATGACGAACACCTGCACCTCGTGCGGGGTGTGGGTCAGGGCGAGCGCCGAGACGAGCGTGCGCGCAGCGGTGCTCTTGCCCGAGAGCGGGGCGCCGACGATGGCGACGTTGCCTGCGGCTCCCGAGAGGTCGAGGGTGAGCACGTCACGGCGCTGGTAGAGCGGCACGTCGACGATGCCGACCGGCACCGTGAGGCGGCGGTGCTCGCGCCACCGCGGCGCATGCAACCCGAGCTCGTAGCTGACGGCGAGCTTGCCGAGCAGCTGGTCGAGGGTGGCCGGCTCTTCGAGCGGCGGCAGCCAGACCTGGTGAGCGGCGGGGCCGATGCCCGACATCCGTGAGACGGCGAGTTCGAAGGTGCTTCGGGTCTCCTCGGGCTCGCTCGCGGCGAGCTCTTCGGCGCGGCGCTCGGCCTCGGCGTTCGCACGTGCGGCCTCGACTGCGGGGTCGGTGAGCTGTTGCGCCGCCGCGGTGAACGGGGTGATGCGCACGGTGCCACCCGCGGTGGCACCGGAGTCGCCGGAGGTGATGGCACGTCTGGCGGGCGGCGGCCCCGAAACGTAGGCGGCGCGGAACTGGGTCAGGTTGTCGTCGCTGCCGACCTTGAGCAGACCTCCGCCCGGCTCTTGCGGCAGGTGATACGCGTCGGGCACGCCGATGACCGTGCGCGACTCGGCGGCCGAGAACGTGCGCAGACCGATGCGGTACGAGAGGTGGGTGTCGAGGCCCTTGAGGCGCGACTCTTCGAGGCGCTGCGAGGCGAGCAGCAGGTGCACGTGCAGCGAACGACCCAGTCGGCCGATCGCGACGAACGACTCGATGAATTCAGGCTTGGCACTCAGCAGCTCCGAGAACTCATCGGCAACGATGAGCAGCGCGGGCAGCGGCGGCAGATCGGAGCGGCCGTTCCCCCGCGCTTTCTCGTATTCGCCGACGTTCACGAAGTTGCCGGCGGAGCGCAGCAGCTCCTGCCGCCGCGTCATCTCGCCCTGCAGCGCGTCTTGCATGCGGTCGACGAGGCTGATCTCTTCGCCGAGGTTGGTGATGATCGCGGAGACGTGCGGCATGTCGGCCATGCCCGCGAAGGTCGCGCCGCCCTTGAAGTCGACGAGCACGAAGTTCAGCTGCTCGGGCGAGTGGGTCAGCGCGAGCGACAGCACGAGCGTGCGCAGCACCTCAGACTTGCCGGAGCCCGTCGCACCGATGATGAGGCCGTGCGGGCCCATGCCCTGCGAGGCCGATTCTTTGAGGTCGAGGATCAGCGGGGCACCGTTCGTGTCCTGGCCGATGGGCACGCGCAACCGGTCGCGCTCCGGCAGGTACCGCCACTGCTGCTCGAGGTCGAGGTCGCGCACGTCGGGCAGGTCAAGCAGTTCGAGCAGCTCCTGCTGGCGCTTACTGGCACGGGTCGCTGATCCGCCGCCTCCACCCTCTCGGTGCAGCGGCGCGAGCCGACGGGCCACCGCTTCAGCCTCGACCACGCTCATGTGGTCGGGGGTGATCTGCTGCGAGCCGGTGCGCCCCTCGGCGACCTCCGCGGAGCCGGAGCTCACGCGAATGCGCGCCGTGTTGGGGTCGTCGTTGTCGTCCCAGGTGTTGGGGAGGTCGAGTACGGTCACGCCCTGCAATCCGCCCGCGAATACTGAATCGCTGGGCGGCACCGACGCCCCGTCGACGACCACGAGCAGATGCGGGCCGGTGGTTGCCGGGCCGTCGAGACTGAAACGCGGACGCTCACGCAGGTCGGCCGGCAACATGCGCAGCAGGGTGTCGAGATCGGAACCGATCATGCGCGCCGGCCCGAGGGAGTCGCGCAGGCGCGACGATTGCGCGTGCGGCAGCCACTTCGCCCACTCCCAGTGCGGCAGCGCTTGAGGGCTCGCCGCGATCACGATCTGCAAGTCGTCAGGGCTCTGCAGCGCAGCGGCATGGGCGATGATGCCGCGCGCCAGGCCGCGGATGCGCTCGAGGTCGTCACCGACGACTTGCACGCTGCGGTAATGAGAAAGTCGCAGATACGTGGGCAGGTCGGGTTGCGTCTCGTGGGTGACCAGGAAACGGTGCGCGGCGGTCGTGGCAACCGGATCGAGGTCGGCGATCGGAGGAAGCTCTGGGGCGACCAACGACAGGCACAACGGCTGCTCACTGGTGCCGATGCGCACGGCGAGGTGATCGTCGGTCTGCGCGTCGCGCTCCCACACGCGCGCGCCGTCTTCGACGAGGTACGTCAACGCTTCGGGAGCGGGGTACCGCCAATTGCGTTCGCGTCGCTGCGCTTTCGCCGCGGTGCGCACGGTGTCGCGAAGCTCGCGGAGGTAGGCGAGGTACTCCCTGCGTGAGCTCAGGATCGAAGCCTGACGCGTCGCACGCTGGCGCCAGCCGTTCACGAACACGAACCCCAGAGCACTGATGAGGAACATGCCACCGGTGATCCAACCCGTGGGGCCCGCATTGCTCACCGACACCATGATGATCGCGCCGACGCTGCCGAGCATGGGGAGTGCAGAGGTGAGCAGATTGCTGCCGCCCTCGGCAGGCTCGATCTCGGGCGGCGCCTGCAGTGTGACGCTGCCCGATGGCACGCGCGGTGGCGCGAGACGGCTACTCATCGACGTGCTCCCCCAGCTTCAGTGCGGCCGCGGTTCCCGCTCCGCAGCCATCGGTTCAGCGTATCAATCATGCGTGACGAGGATCGTGCGTTGTCCCTGGAACACTCAGGGATCGACTTCGCACAGCTCTTCGCCGATGCCAAGCGTCGTGGACGAATCGGAAGCCGGTGTGCCGACGCTGTTCTCACAGCACGTCAAGTTGTCTCCGCGATCATTTCATCGTCACTGTTGACCTCTTGAGCTCCGGCGCTGGGGGATTTCATACATCTACAATGATCCATCGCGATTCGTCGGTGTTCCGTCCGCCCGCTTCGACCGCCGCGTTTGCTGGCGAGAAAGAACAACAGCGATCACAACTGCGCCGAGCAACACGAGCGCGATGGATGCGATCAGTACGATGCTGCCCACCGACTGCAGGAGTTTGGCGGCTGGGGATGATTCGGTTACGTGGCCGTCTCTCTCGCCCGGCGGAAGTTGCGCCTGAACGGCATCAATCGTTGGGCCGACCGTCCATCGGCACTGCACCAATTCTCCGTTACTCGAGACTGATGCACCCGCGCCACAGCGCGGGTCATCAGGCGACGTGACAAAGAGTGGATTTTCGTCGGGAAACTGCAGCGGGTCGACACCCAGCATCGCTACCGGATTGACGATGCCGTATCCGTACTGCGGGTCGATCCACTCGGGTTCTCGCACAGTTCCTTTTCCGGTGCTGCTCATCATCGCGCGAATCACCTGATTCGCCGTCGCATCGGGAGTGCGTTCGAGCCCGAGTGCAATGGTTCCTGCAATAAGAGGTGTCGCAAGCGAAGTTCCAGACGCCAGCCCGGGCGACCAACCGCCCGATGATGAGGGAACGAGCATCTGATACCCGGGACCCGCGAACCCCATGTTCTGGAGGCCATCCGCCTCAGTGATATCGCCGAGTTCTTGATCGACGCCGAGAATCGGATTGCCATCGACATCGACGCCCCCCACTGCAACGGATCCGTTCAGACCAGCTGGGATAGTGTTCAGAGCTTCGTCCAGGGTCGCTCCCGGGTTATTCGTCCCGGCAACGATCGGGATTCCCTGTTGCAGCGCATAGATCGCGACCGGCATCCAATCGATCGAACTCCACGCTGAGGTGACAGAGGAAATATTGATGATATCCACGCCGTCTTGAATCGCTTGATAGGCCGCGAGCGCGCTCGGCACGGTCGGGAGCCCTCCGAATTCAGAGAGACGCACGTCGCTGTCCGATGTGAATTCCCCAGTCACCGGATTGTAGGCATCACAGGTCCAGTCGCCGTCAGTGCCAGCGACGCCGTCCGAGGCATAGAAGCGCACCGTCGCGTCGGGCACAATTCCCTGCGTACCTTGGCCGCCATCCGCGGCGACACCATTTCCGACGAGCATCGCGGTCACATCCGTGCCGTGCGCGCGCGCCACGTCATCAGTGGCCGCAGGCAACTCCGACCCTGATGCCTGATCGCGGCAGAACTGACCCACCACTTCGATATCGGCGCCTTGCAACTCGGCGACCTCAGGATTGATCGCGTCGTCGATCACCGCAATGGTGATCCCTTTTCCAGTCAAGCCGAGGTCGCGCACCTCAGGCAGTTTCAGCCGATCTACGTACCACAGCCCTGAGATTCTGGCGCTCGCGTCAGCTTCCGCGTGGGCAGGAACGGCCACGCTTCCCGCTCCCAACGCAGCAAGCATAACCGTCACGCAAAGGCGCGCAGCCCAATGCTGTTTCACCGCACCATCCCACGAACGCATCGGTGCGCGCACGCGTCAAACACTGTGATACTAGCCTCGGCTGCCTGCGCGAGAGGCGTCGGCCGCAGGGCCACCATCACCCTCGTCATCCAGATGAGGGGCAATGTATCCGCCCAGGCCTGATTTCTTTGCCTGCTTCTTTTCAGAGCCTCCGGCGCCGCCACCCATCATCATGCCGCCCGGGCGAGCGCCACGAGCGGCACTTGCCGCGCCTGCCGCACCAGCACCACCGCCGCCCGTACCTGCGGCAGCTGCAGCTCCGCGCAGACCGCCGGTCAAGCCCGCAAGACCCTGCCCCAAGCCACCGCTAGCGCCCGACCCACCAGCGCCAGCCGCGAGTCGGGCACCGGCCGCAAGGCCGGCCGCACCCAGGCCCGCCGCACCCAGACCACTGCGCACTGCGGAGCCATCGAGACTGCTATCAACGCTGGGACGGCTCCCTGAACCGCCGCCTGCGCCTTCGTTCCCGCCGCCGCCCCCGCTGCCCGGGTTGTTCGGATCATATGGAGGATCTACGACAGGCGGATCCCAATGGAACTCAGGAAGGTTCGGGTCAGTCCCAGTTCCTCCCCCGTCGTTGCCTCCGCCACCATTGCCGTTGTCGCCCGGACCGCCAGGCCCTCCCGGAAAATTGGGTCCCCCGGGGAATACACCGCCTGGGAATCCGGGAACGCCCCCACCGCTGCCACGGGCCCCGGACGATCCTCCGATACCTGCGAGGTCGAAAGTCTCCGGTGTGTCGAACCCGCCATCGCCGCTCGGCAATGGGTCGTAGTCGACACTCAGACTCTCAATTCGCTTTTGCTCGGCAATGATGAGATCACGCATCTGATCGAGCTTCTCCTTGGCAGCGGCTTCGCGACCCGCTCCCAAGCTGTTGGCAAGATCTTCTACACCTCGATTGAGGTCGACTGTGCCGAAGAACGGCACCTCGATGGTCTTCCCCTGATTCACCGCATCATGCACGAATTGAGGCACCACCCCAGATGGGAGTTCTTGGAGAAGCCGCTGAGCCTCTGACGCGCGCCGCGAGTTCGCACTATCAGCGCTGCAAGCGAACTCTCCCATGCCGGTGATGATGCTCTGAGCTTCGAAGAGCATCGCGCGAAACTTGCTGAGATTCGAGAGATGAACATTGAGTCGAGAAATCGCAGTCGTCGAAGCTGATCCGGTCCACTTACCAGAAAGCTGGTTCACCGTCTCGGTGATCCTCAACTGCACGCTTTCAACGGACGCGATAAGCCCGTTGAGATGCTCGAGGTTCCAGTCTTCCCCGAAAGCCAGCTCTTCCAACTGGCGTTCGTAAGATTTCCCACTCATTTCTCATACTCCGATACATTCGCTGAAGTCAACGAGGGCCGTGTGTTGCGTCGTCGCGATCGGGTGACCACAATTGGCACGATAATGGCCGTGGCAGCCACACCAAGAATTGGAAGTCCGACTACCGCGAGCATAAACATCGTGGTTCTGTCAAAGCTCGAGGGTTCATCGTCGGAGCCGTCTGGCCATACCCGGTCTGCCATGGGTACGGTTGCCCAAGCGCAGTTGGCGAGATCAGGTGTCGGCTGCGAAGTCGCACCCGACCCACACCTTGGGTCATCACTACTTTTCACAAATAGTGGGTTCTCGTCAGGATACTGAGTGGGGTCCTGTTGCAACATCGCAACTGGGTTAACAATGCCGTACCCGTACAGTCGATCCAACCACCCCGGATCCTGCAAAATACCCTTTCCGGTCGTCCGAACCATTGCCTGCAAGACTTGGTTTGCGCTGGCGTCAGGGTACTTTTCAAGCCCCAGAGCGATCGTTCCGGCAACGAGAGGAGTAGCGACGGAGCTCCCCGACACTGTCCCGGCAGCCCATGAAGTCCCATCAGAAGGGCCCAAGAGCTGATAGGCGGGACCCGAGAAGCCCATATTATCTACGCCACGCTGCGTCTGCAGGTCGCCCGTTGTCGGATCAATACCGGTGATTGGCTCACCTTGATAGTCAACCCCGCCGACCGCGACAGTGCCGTTCAACACTGCTGGCAGGAGTTGCAAAATATCCGCCGTCGTACCATCGGGGTTGAGCGTACCCGCAACAATGGGGATGCCCGCCCGAAGCGCGAGGGTTGCAACTGGAGACCAACTCAACATCGACCAGACCGATGACACCGAAGACACGCTGATGATGTCGGCTCCGTCGGCAATGGCCTGCTTTGCTGCGACCGCCATCGAATAGTCGATCGAAACGTCAGTTTCGCTATCGTAGTCTTCAGCGTTGAGATCGAACTTTTCATCGGAGCCGAACTCTTGAGTGATGGGATTGTATCCGTCACAAGTCGCGGCACCGCTCTCGTCGGTGGGCCCGTCTACCGCGTAAAACAGCACCCGCGCGTCAGGAACGATTCCCTGAGTACCTGCTCCGCCATCAGCAGCGACACCATTGCCTACGAGCATCGACACCACCGATGTTCCGTGTGCTCGCGCGGGATCGTCGGTGGTAGGTAAAAACTCTTCGCCGGTGGCACGGTCACGACAAAATTGGCCGCGAACTTCTACGTCTGCACCCTGCAGTTCCGCCGCATCGAGGTTGATCGCGTCGTCGATCACTGCAATCGTGATGCCCTCGCCGGTCAATCCCTGCTCACGAATCTGATCGAATTTGAGCCTCTCCGTGTACCAGAGTGCCGTCGCCCGCTCGTCATCTGTCATCGAAGCTTGAGCTGCACTGCTCCCCAGAAGCATCGCGCCGAACCCCATGAGAACGGCGAGTGCGGTTGCCGCGACCCGGCGAATCACCATGAATCCTTGCCATTGCCGTCGGTGCCTGACGAGTCGGCCGCGTCGCTCGGATTCGAGACCTTGGATGAAATCTGGACGTCGACCGTATTCAGTGCGGTTGCGATTTCGGCGTCGAGGGAGTGCATCGCATCGATAATCTCAGCTGACTGCGTGCAATCCGACTGTACCTTTGCCAGCAGGCGCGAAGCCTCCTGAGCGAAGGCCTGACCGGCCGTTCTCAAAATTTCAACGTACAACTGCGCAGAGGCGGCTTGCGTTCCGCTGACCGACCCCATTTCCGCGTTCGTCGGGGCATTCGGATTGTAGTTCGCGAGCGACCAGACAAGGTCTCGCGAATCGTCAGTCGCACCAATCGGATCTTGCACCGTCATGAGCAAGCGCTCCCCTTTTGCATTCCAAACAAGTCGACCACGCAGCGAGGCCTGAAACCTCGGCTCAATCTCACTGCGCTATAAAAGGCAGATGGGCGGCGAGCCGATTTCTCATCGACTCAACCGCCTCATTCCCTTAGCCTGCGAAGCGGCCGG